>DAOVVI010000388.1 GCA_030637245.1 Cyclobacteriaceae bacterium | reverse complement strand
CTCGTTGATGAAATAGAGAATATCTGTTATTCCGGAACAAAATTAAACCTGGATTATTACGTGGAAAATATGCTGGATCCGGATAAACAAGATGAAGCAATAGACTATTTTTTGAATTCTAATTCGGATAAAATATCAGATGCGCTGGATGATCTTGGAGATGACGAGTATGATGAAGAAGATCTAAGACTACTTCGAGTTAAATTTTTGTCAGATCATGCTAATTAATTTTTTTATTTTTTAATCCCTCATTGAATGAACATACTAGTAATAGGATCCGGTGGCCGTGAACATACAATTGCCTGGAAATTGAGTCAAAGTAAAAGATGCAAAAATCTTTATATCGCACCAGGGAATGCCGGTACTGAGAAAGTCGCCCAAAATGTAAATATCGGAGTTAGCGATTTTGAAGGCCTTAAAAACCTAATCATTGAAAAAAACATTTCACTTGTAATTGTTGGCCCGGAGGCACCATTAGTTGATGGTATAAGGCCTTATTTACTCAGCGATAATCGTCTGAAGGAATTAAAAATTGTCGGACCGGGAAAAGAAGGAGCAATGTTGGAAGGTAGCAAGGACTATGCAAAACAATTTATGGTAAAGCACGGAATCCCAACTGCCGGTTCAAAAACTTTTACTAAAGAAACCCTGAGTGATGCAAAGGAATATCTGAAAATAGTAAAAATGCCAATTGTACTAAAGGCCGATGGGCTGGCAGCAGGCAAGGGGGTGATCATTTGTCAGAATTTAAAGACAGCAACTGCCACTATTGATAAAATGCTTGCAAAAGCCATGTTTGGCGATGCGAGTAAAATGGTGGTCATTGAAGAATTTCTTTCAGGAATTGAACTGTCTGTATTTGTGTTGACGGATGGAAATTCCTATAAAGTATTGCCTGAGGCCAAGGACTATAAGCCAATCGGCGAAAATAATACAGGACCGAATACAGGTGGTATGGGCAGTGTTTCTCCCGTAAATTTTGCCCAGGGTGATTTTCTTAAAAAGGTAGAAGATAGTATTATAATTCCGACGATTAATGGACTTAAGTCTGACAATATCGATTACCTGGGATTTATCTTTATAGGATTGATGAATGTGAAAGGTGAGCCATACGTAATAGAATACAATGTTAGAATGGGTGACCCTGAGACTCAGGTGGTTATTCCAAGAATTAAGTCAGACCTGGTTGAATTGATGGTGGCTACAACCACGGGCACATTGTCAGAAGTAGAATTGGAAATTGATGATAAAACTGCCTCTGCTGTAGTTATGGTAGCGGGTGGATATCCTGAAAAATATGAAAAAGGAGACTCTATTCACGGTTTAGATTTAGAAGTTGATGGTACGGTAATTTTCCATGCGGGCACAAAAAAATCTGAAGGAAACATATTTACAAATGGCGGGAGGGTTTTAGCCGTGACAGGTATAGGGAATAGTATGCAGGAATCGTTGGATAAATCATATGGCTTAGTTTCAAAAATCTATTGGGATAATGTCTATTTTAGAAAAGATATTGGCCATGATTTAATGACCCTTGCATAATTCTTTATTAATATTGCCTTTTAGTATTAATTTAGACGTTGTTTTTTAAATCATTTAGTAACAAACTAAGATAGAGATGTCAGGTTGTGGTTCATGCAATAGTACAAATAAATCAAGCGTAAATGGGTGTAAAAACAACGGAGCCTGCGGCACCAATGGCTGTGACAAACTTAACACGTTTGATTGGTTAGTTGACATGGATGATCTGTCGCTGGATGAGCGATTCGATATAATAGAAGTTCGGTTTAAAAATGGCAAAAAAGATTTTTTCAGGAATTTTAATAAATATCCATTAAATAACGGAGATCCTGTGATAGTTGATGTTCCCAATGGGCATCATTTGGGTCATGTGGCATTGCAAGGGGAATTGGTAAGATTGCAAATGATGAAGAAAAAGGTTGAAAACGATGATCAAATCAGATCGGTTTATCGGCTTGCCACTGAAAAAGATTTGCAAAAATTTGAAGAGGTATCAAAAAAAGCGCATCCCACATTACACAGAACCAGGGAGATAATTTCGGAGCAGAAATTGAGCATGAAACTCACTGACGTTGAATATCAAGCAGACGGTACCAAGGCCACTTTTTATTATTCTGCTGAGGATCGCGTGGATTTTCGCCAGTTAATAAAATCACTTGCATCTGAATTTAAGATCCGCGTGGAAATGCGGCAAATAAGTTTGCGGCAGGAAGCAAGCAGACTTGGAGGAATTGGATCTTGTGGAAGAGAATTGTGTTGCTCAACATGGTTAACTGAATTTAAAAGTGTAACCACCACCTCGGCGCGCTATCAAAATTTATCACTAAACCCAAGTAAACTTTCCGGTCAGTGCGGAAGATTAAAATGTTGCCTCAACTACGAATTGGATACCTACATGGATGCACTCAAAGATATCCCTGAATTAAAAAAACCTCTTTTAACAAGCAAGGGTGAAGCTAAGCTGCAGAAAACAGATATTTTTAAAAAGATCATGTGGTTTGGATATGAAAACGAAAATACGTGGATTTCCATATCGGCAGATCGAGTCAAAGAGGTTATCCATTTAAATGAAGAAGGGGAAAGGCCCGCGACCTTAAAAGAAGATAACATTGATCTTAAAGACGAAACTTCTGAAGCCCTTAACAGCGATTTGGAAAGACTGGACAAAAAATTCCAAAAAAGATCAAATAATAAAAAAAGAAGAAACAACAGAAAGAACAGGAACAGAAATAGGAATAGGAATAAAAAAACAAATCAATAATATGAAAAGGTTACCTGCCTGGATTCCGGTAAGTTTACTTTTTATAGTTTCCTGTTGTGACAGTAAACAAGTTTTTGAAGGTAAAAAAGATTTTTCAGAAAGATATTGGGTCTTTAACAATCCTGCTGAATTTGAGTTTGAAATTAATGAAACGGATAAGGCTTATAACCTTCTTTTTAATATTCGTAATACAGCCAAATATCAATATCAAAATATTTATCTACAGTATTATCTTGAAGATTCAACGGGAAGATTACTCTCAAGAGAACTGAAAAACATCCAGCTTTTCAATGCTAAAACCGGCGTTCCATATGGCAAAGGCCTGGGACGTATCTATAATATTAAAAAGACATTTCTTGAGGAATATAGCTCTGAGAATAAAGGGAAATATAAATTGAGAATAGATCAATTCATGAGGCAGGATAGCTTGCCCGAAATCCTGTCGGTAGGGCTTCGGGTTGAATATGCTGAATAAGCAAAGAATCTATTCCTGAGAAAGTGAAAATCTTAACAGATTTTCTTTGATTGCTTCTTTATCGTGCCAATATTCCCGGCTG
>DAOVVI010000328.1 GCA_030637245.1 Cyclobacteriaceae bacterium | reverse complement strand
CTTTGGTGGGAAGTTCATCAAACTGTACCACTACATACATGTAATCACCTACGGGCCAGATTGCATCCCATTCCGGGTAGAATTTCAGGCGTGTAGAGTTCGCGCCAAATCTGCCTGAAGACTTAACCGTTGGGAATTTTCTTGAATCAAAAGGTGGTTCGTGCTCCGGTTCAATGGATTCATACTGTTTGACGATTTCTTCTTTGCTAAGCTCTTTCTTGTGAACTATCAATTCATCAATAATGCCATCAAATGTATACCCGGATGGGTAAGTTGCCCAATCACGTATGGGATCCGAAGGCGCTAAATCAACGCTGTTTTTACCAATGAAGAATCCTTCCTCCATGTTACTGTAAGCAATGCCATAATCAAAAGTAAAATCTTTATAGGTATTGGCTAATTCCCCATTGATATATACAGCCAAACCGTTTTCAGGACTATATGTGCCAACAACATGGTTCCATTTCTGGGTGTCGAGGCCCAATTTTGTCTGGGGGTCAATCTTTGAATTGCATTCATGCCATACCGATGTTGCATCGGACATATGAAATCCTAAACGGCCCCTGGAATCTATGCCAAAATAGAAGCCGGTAATTTTATATTTCCCAATAGTTAAAATTGGAGCCCAGTTCCATGGATAAGCACCAATGGCTATCCAGGCTTCGATGCTTATTTCTTCCGGCATTGGGTCCGTCTCATAACCTTCTTCATCAAATACTTCTGGTAATTCCGGCCATCCATTTATATAGGATGAAAATCCATCAAATTTCATTGCAGTGCCCTTCACACCATCAACATATTTAGCAAGGCCGTGTATTTCAAAATTACTTGCACTCATAATTTCTTTTGTTGCAACAAGAGGAGCCTCTTCCTCTTCTTCCGACAGCTCAACATTAAGATTGGGGATCTCTTTTTTGTCATTAAAATCCCAGTATAAGAAATAATCATTCTGACAAAAAGAGCTAGTGTAACTTGCCATCATCATTGATAGAAGAACGCATAGTTTTTTCATGCTTAACCAGTTAAGATCAATAGGCTGTTTATTCACTAATTATTTGTAGTTCATGCCAGTAGGCTGAAGATTTTTCATTGCCATTAAATTCCTGTCTTATCTCAACAAAAATCTCCTCTCCTTCCAGTTCACTAATATCAATTTTATAATCTTTCCAACCATTTAAGCAACTTTCCTGATTTATGGTTTCCTTAATCCATTCTCTATCGTTAATGCTTACATACAAATCCCAACTGCCTTCATCTTCGTGGCTGACTGAAAATGTAAAATAATGCTGCTTCCCTTCTTCAAGAAGAGGGCCGTCAAGGTAGATCAATGGTCCCCTGCTATCCTGATACACAGATGTTAGCACAACTCCATCCTTTCCTTTCCATGATGTTGATAGCTCCTTATCGCTTTTGGCTGATTGAGAAATTTTGCAGGTGGCGGGTATCCAGTCTTTTACATAATTCGTATAGTGTCGTGCCGAAATAAAATTAATCTGAGACAGTTCCTCTTCACTGAATCTGTTGGTTGAATCAAAGGGACCAGGTTCCCAACTTGTCACAAAAGCCGAAGCTATAGTCGCTTTCTCCGGAATATGGTAGTAGGTTTTTCCTTCATCCCCGGTTTCAATTCTTCCTCCGGATTTGAGAATAAACTGCTCTGTAAGATTTGTGCACGTTTGAATTAATTCCGTGAAATTGTAATCAGTATAGTCAAATTTTGTTTCGTAATTCAGCTTTTCATAATACTTCTTGTCGATACCTTCCATTCCGAGTGAAGCAAAAAGAACTCCTGCAGCACTGGAAGGATTACAGTCTGAATCTCTGCCACATCTCATGGATATGATGATGGTTTTATCAATGTCACCATTCCCGTAAAGTAAGCCCATGACTATGTATGCAGCATTGAGTTTGGCATCCATCTCAACCCAATAGGATCCGTTAACGGCTTTATATTTTTGATATGCAGGATTATTACGATACTTCTCTTCAATCAGCTGCCAGGTATTTTCCCAGTTTACAGGATCATTCTCATGCCATTTAACAACATCCCTTATGCATTCTGCATACTGACTCTGCGATGGTATGCAGGCTAAACCCGCTTCAATAATTTTATGAATATTACTCTCAAAATATGCGGCAGCGTACATTCCACCTATGAACTGACCAGCATAAAGACCATCACCATAATTCATCAACCTGCCGAATTTTTCACCCATTTCTATCACCTGCCAGGGCATACCAGGGCATATAATCCCTGAAAAGTCGGCTTCTATCTGATAGTCTATCCAATCGGTACCTTTGTGATATTCAGGATGCGATGATTCAGGAGGGGCAATGCCATATCTCAGATTTTCTCGTGCCATCTCGTTTGCCCCCCACAGCATATATTCAGAATTGGCAAAATCTATTCCAGCCTGCTTGATCGAGCAATCAATACCATATTCTTCCATGGTTTTAATGAAGGTCATTTCCACATAGATATCATCCTGTTCAAATGCATTTACAACATTGCCATCATACTCAGGGACTTCACCCTCAGGTATAGTTTCGCCTACATACCTGAATTCAGTAGGTGCCGACCAGCCTACACCAATCATTTGACCAATCCAGGCGGCTTTCATTTTAGAGACATATTCCTCTTTGGAGATTTTCTTGAACTCTGTTTTATCACATGATATAAGAGCAAAGGGAAGAAAGAATGAGAGGAAAACGATTTTCTTCATATTCAATGATTTAAGGTTAGTAGCCAGGAAAAAATGCAAAGCCAATGAAGAACTGAAGCCAAATTAAGCAGAATGACTTTTATTGGAGGTTAATTAAAATTCAAATAGGTTCGTTTTTTAGCCAAATAGAATAAGTTCAGACTGCTAAGTCATTTTTGGAGAAGGGTATTCAGCTGCGTCGGTATTTTCCCATACCCAATATTCTGCTTCCTCAGCAGATCCTAATTCATAGTGCGAGAATAAATGTGACCCCAAATGTGGCATGCTGAAAAGGCTCTGAACAAAGGATTTCAGCATTATTAGTGCATATTGAAAGCTTGCTTCTGTAAGGAGAAAATGAAATCATTCAGACGTTCATATCAAATCTGATTAAACTTTCCTTTGCGCCTGTTGTCATATTCTCATAACACAAAGCTTCATGACAAACATTGACATTTGTCGTAACAATAATTAATGTGCAATGAGGTATGCTTTATTATTTATACTGACAGTAAGCAGTCTGTCATCTTTTGCTCAGCAAAAAGATAAACCTTTAAAAATTCAGGAGCAGGGCAGCTTCGCAATAGGTGGTTCAGTTACAGCAAATTCGGGGACATTTGATGCCATTTCACGCACACCCGAAGGGCAGACTTTTCATGGTGACCATGCTTATGTCTTTTATCAAATCCCTGTGAAGGCCCGCCAATACCCTTTAGTAATGTGGCATGGCTACGGTCAGTTTTCAAAAACCTGGGAGACCACACCCGATGGACGGGAAGGTTTCCAGAACATTTTCATACGCAGGCGTTTCCCTGTTTATCTTATAGATCAACCTCGAAGAGGAAATGCAGGACGCAGTATGGCCGAGGTTGCCATTACCCCCACTCCTGACGAACAGTTCTGGTTCAATGTATTTCGGGTGGGTGTCTGGCCAGAATATTTCCCAGGGGTACAATTCTCAAAAGATCCGGAGGCACTCAATCAGTATTTTCGTCAGATGACGCCTGACATTGGCCCCATTGATATACTGGTAAATGTAAATGCCGTTTCAGCACTTTTTGATGAGATAGG
>DAOVVI010000163.1 GCA_030637245.1 Cyclobacteriaceae bacterium | reverse complement strand
GATATTGAAGTAAATCCATTTCAACCAAGAACACAATTTGACGAAGAGGCCCTTTCTGAATTAGCCGATTCCATAAAAGTACAAGGGATTATACAACCCATAACAGTTGGAAAGCTATCTGAAAGAAAATACCAACTCATCGCCGGAGAAAGAAGATATCATGCTTCCAAACTAGCCGGACTTTTACGTATTCCGGCATTTGTGCGAACTGCCAATGACCAACAAATGCTTGAGTTGGCCTTGATAGAGAACATTCAACGAGAAAACCTGAATGCCATCGAAATTGCGCTGAGTTACCAAAGGTTGCTTTCAGAATGCGATTTGAGGCAAGAAGATCTTGGTGGTCGCGTTGGGAAGAAGCGGTCAACGGTAACAAACTACCTTCGACTACTCAAACTCCCCCCGGATGTGCAGGCTGCTATTCGTGATGGAAAAATGGGAATGGGACATGCACGTGCATTAGTCAATATTGAAAATATCGATCTCCAGTTGAGCATTTTTAAACGAATAATTAAGGACGACCTCTCTGTCAGAAAAGTTGAGACTTTGGTGAAGAACCTTAAAACCGATGAACAGAAAACGGATAAAAATGAATCTTCTGGAAAACCACAGATGAGTTATGAATTAAAACAAGTTCAGGATAAGCTTTCTTCTCATTTTGGCAGCAGGGTATTGATTCATGATGATAAAAACAATAGGGGTACCATCAAAATTCCATACCTTTCTCATGAAGACTTGAATAGAATACTTGAAATTCTGGATTTATAATTCCAATGGGTCTAAAATACATTTCTGTTTTTTCTATGCTAATTTTTATGATTCCTTCTCTTCTGAAGGCACAGGATGCATCGGATTCAACAGGTGTATTAACCGACTCTCAGGATACGCTTTTATTGAAGACCACTGAAATTATTGACATAGAAACCGATACCCTGGAGAATAGACCAAATACGGCGATGTTATATTCGGCAGCTTTGCCTGGTTTAGGGCAGGCTTACAACAAAAAATATTGGAAAATACCCATAATTTATGGCAGCGGAGTAGTTATTGGGTATTTTATAAATTATAACCACCAGTTATATAAACAATATAGAGACGGTCTGATTGCGCTTATTGACCAGGATGATCGCACCGAACCGTTTGATCCCAGGTTAGATAATAACGACTATCAAAGAGCAGTTGATTATTGGAGAAGAAACAGGGACTTGCTAATGATTGGAGGATTACTGCTTTATGTAATGAACATTGTGGACGCCCATGTTGACGCCCACCTTGAATTGTTCACCGTAGATGATGATATTAGTCTCAACCTGGAGCCAAGTTTCAGTCAGACCGCCATGCAAACAAACTTAATTGGGCTATCATTAAAACTAAAATTTAACTAATGAGAATAATTATTTTAGGATATGGCAAGATGGGGAAGGCAATTGAAGAAATTGCCGAAGACAGAGGACATTCCATTGTACATAAGATTAATATCAATAATACACAGGCTTTGAAATTTATAGATAGTAGTGAAATTGATGTTGCCATTGAATTTAGCCAGCCTGATGCAGCATTTGAAAATATCAGCTATTGTTTGAATAATAACATTCCTGTTGTATGCGGTACAACGGGATGGCTTGACAGAAAACATGAAATAGATGAATTGTGCATACAAAGGAATGGAGCATTATTCTATACTTCTAATTTTAGTCTTGGAGTAAATCTATTTTTCAAGCTAAATGAGATACTTGCAAATATGATGGAACAACAGCCAGGCTATAAAACTGAAATGACTGAAATACATCATACTGAAAAGTTGGATGCTCCCAGTGGAACTGCAATAACCCTTGCGGAAGGACTAATTAAAAACTTTGCATCAAAAACAGGCTGGATAAATGAACCTTCCGAGGACGAAGCACTGGTTCCTATTGTATCGAAAAGGGTGCCAAATGTACCAGGTACGCACATTATAAAATATATCTCCGATGTTGACGAAATTGAGATAAAGCACACTGCAAAAAGCAGAACGGGATTTGCTCTTGGCGCAGTATTGGTGGCTGAGTGGATTTTGGATAATAAGGGTGTTTTATCCATGAAGGATTTCATGAATTTCTAGGTAGAATTTTAATGTATAACCCTGATATACTTGTAGTGAAATGAACATCAAGGCATTGAACTTAATATTTGATTTTGAAAATTTATTTTACCGGTGCGTAGCCATTTGAATTGATTGTCAACCTGCCTCAGGACAAGTAGGCAAATCTCCAAGTGAAAAATAATTATAGATAATAGAAACCAAAAAAAATTATAAACCTTTAAGTTAATCAACTAAATTTGTGCGCTTTTAAACCAAAGGATAAATATGAAATTTGATTTTTTTAAGAAAAAGACAGAGGGTAAAGAAGAAAGTAAGATAAAATCTGTTGCAAGGGAATGGGCAGATGCTATTCTATTTGCTGTAATTGCCGCCACAATAATCAGGTGGTTATTTTTAGAAGCCTTTACCATACCAACACCTTCAATGGAAAAATCTCTCTTAGTAGGAGATTTTTTATTTGTAAGTAAAATTCATTACGGCCCCAGGACGCCAAAGACGCCATTGCAAGTGCCATTGACGCATCAGAAAATTTGGGGAACAAATATACCGTCGTATGTCGATTGGATTCAATTGCCCCAATTCAGATTGCCCGGATTTACTTCAATTAAACAAAATGATGTTGTTGTTTTTAATTACCCTCCGGAATTGGATTATCCGGTCGATCTCAAAACAAATTATATTAAGCGTTGTGTAGGATTGCCCGGTGATTCACTAAAGGTCGTGGATACGCAGGTATTTATTAATAATGTGGTGCTTGAAAATCCTGTTAAAATGGAATTCCGAAATAATATTGTGACAAACCAGGATATCAAAGAAAGAGTGTTTAAAAATTACGATATCACTGACTATGAACGGACCAACTACGGATACATCGCTCATACTACTGCTAAAACAGCCAAAGAATTTGAAAAATTACCATTTGTTGAGAAGGTAGATTTATTAAAAATGAGCTCTGATCAGGTAAATCCGAGAGTATATCCAAAAAATGCCCGATTATTTAATTGGAACGAAGATTTTTATGGGGCAATATGGATACCCGCAAAAGGAGCCACCATTGATCTCAATGAGATTACAATAGCCTTGTACAGGAATGTTATTGAAAATTATGAGCACAATGATGAAGTTCGGATTGAAAATGGAAAAGTGTATGTCAATGGAGAAGAAATTTCTCAATACACCTTTAAACAGGACTACTATTTTATGATGGGTGACAACAGGCATAATTCAGAAGATTCCAGGTTTTGGGGATTTGTTCCTGAAGATCATATCGTTGGCAAAGCATTCTTTATCTGGTTGTCACTTGATAAAAACGAATCATTTTTCAGTAAAATTCGATGGAGCCGGTTTTTTAATTTGATTCACTAAAAGGGAACCTCTAAAGTTTGTAAGTGGAATAAGATACCCTCAGCGTTCAGGATTATTGTTCCATTTTAATTAATGAGTCTGGTATAAAGACTCCAAAAAATACATTTCTCGCAAAGACACCAAGGCGCAAAGTATTGAATATTAGTTTTTTATTTCTTGGCAGCTTTGCGGCCCTGCCTACCGGTCAGGCAGGTTTACGTGAAAATATGCTTTTTAGACCTCACCTTTAAATAATTTTTGATTAATGTATTTATTTCACTTGGGCAATATATCATTTTCAAAACAACATGCTTATAATTTCTTTTTATTTCATTCTTATATGAATTTAAAGCATTAAATTTGATCATGGAATTAATGCATATCAAACTGCTTGTGTAATGGGGAAAAAGAGCTTTTTAGACACTATCGAGGATGCCATAGAGGATATCAAACAAGGTAAAATCATCATTGTAGTGGACGATGAAGATCGGGAAAATGAAGGAGATTTCATTTGTGCCGCGGAGACAATTACGCCAGAAATCATAAATTTCATGGCAACTCATGGAAAGGGATTGATTTGCGCACCTTTGATTGAAGGCCGGTGTGAAGAGCTTGACCTTGAGCTTATGGTAGGGAAAAATACTGCTACCTTCGAAACGCCATTTACCATCTCCGTTGACCTGAAAGGCCATGGTTGTACTACGGGTATTTCTGCAGAAGACCGGTCGAAGACTATAAAAGCATTAGTTGATCACAATACCAAACCTGAGGAACTGGGCAAACCAGGGCATATATTCCCACTAAAAGCAAAAGCCGGAGGAGTCCTGAGAAGGGCAGGACATACCGAAGCAGCCATTGATTTTTCAAGACTATCCGGTTTTTATCCGGCAGGTGTTTTAGTAGAGATCATGAATGAAGACGGTACTATGGCAAGATTACCGGATTTGCGAAAAGTGGCTGAAAAACACAATATGAAGTTGGTTGCCATTAAAGATCTGATCGCTTATAGAATAGCTAAAGAGTCCCTGATCGAAAAAGTCACAGATGTGAATATGCCTACTAATTATGGTAATTTTAAACTTGCGGCATACAAACATACGAGTACCGGCGATGTGCACATGGCCTTGATCAAAGGCAAATGGGAACCCGGCGAACCCATACTTGTGCGGGTACACTCCTCATGTGCAACAGGCGATATTTTTGGTTCATATCGTTGCGATTGCGGGCCACAATTGCACGCAGCAATGAAATTGGTAGAAAATGAAGGCAAAGGCGTCGTGCTGTATATGAACCAGGAAGGCCGTGGAATTGGCCTTTTAAACAAACTCAGAGCATATAAACTCCAGGAAGAAGGGTATGATACAGTTGAGGCAAACCACCGGCTTGGATTTAAAATGGATAACAGAGATTATGGTATTGGAGCTCAAATTCTTCGGGATGTAGGAGTTACGAAAATAAGATTGATCTCGAATAATCCTAAAAAACGAACAGGATTAATTGGTTACGGATTGGAAATAGTTGAAAGTGTTCCAATCGAAATTACACCAAATGAGCATAATATTCGTTATCTGACTACGAAAAGAGATAAAATGGGTCATGATATCTTAAAACATCATTGACATCAATTATATATTATGCAAAAAAGTTTAGTATTATTTTTATTTATTCATTTAAGTGCTATTGGTTTTGCCCAGGATTTCCCTTCAGAATTATGGCACAAAGGGAAACTGGTGCTTTTATCAGAAGATACTATCGTAGGTAAAATAAAGTATGATTTACAGAATGATCTTGTACAGATCAATGTTAGAAATGTACTTCAAACCTATAGTGCCAGAAAAATTCTCTACTTTGAAATATTTGATGAAACAATAGAAAGCTACCGACATTTTTATGCTTTACCATATAATGTCCAGGCAAATTACCAGATTCCTCTACTGTTTGAAGTTTTATATGAAGGGCAACTCTCCTTGTTGTGCAGGGAAGAAATAGTAACTGAATCTGTACCCCAGTACAATTCATATCCGTATTCCTACT
>DAOVVI010000290.1 GCA_030637245.1 Cyclobacteriaceae bacterium | reverse complement strand
TAAAACGCATACATCTCGTCAATCAATGGGCTGAAATGATTGATAATGATCTGCCTTCTTATTTTTAATGTCGGTGTAAGTTCCCCCAAATTCATGCTGAAATCCTCCGGTAGCAATTTAAATTTTTTCACCTTTTCAAAATTGGCGAGACTCTGTTGCAGTTGTTCAAGTTTATGTGAATAAAATTCACGTATATGTGATTTCTTCAACAGATCTTCAATGGAATGGTATTTCAGATTTAGTGAATGTGCATATTCCTTGAGAGTTTCAATATTTGGGACTAACAAGGCTGAAATAAATGGTTTATCATCGCCGATCAATATGGCATTTTCTATAAAATCATCATTGGTAAGAATGGATTCTATTTGCTGTGGTGCCACATATTTACCACCCGAAGTTTTCATTAAATCCTTAATTCTATCGGTAATGGTAATATGACCCTTTTCATCCATTGTTCCGGCGTCGCCGGTTTTAAACCACCCGTCTTCAAAAACCTTTGCCGATTCCTCCGGCTTTTTGTAATAGCCCTTCATGACCGTTTTGCCTTTTACAAATATCTCATCGTTTTTTCCAATCTTCACATCCACCTCAGGCATGGTAAATCCAACCGTACCAAATTCAAATCCTAAATCTGGGAAAACTGAGACTGTCGCGGTAGTTTCGGTTAGCCCATAACCAATTAATAATGGCATTCCAATAGCATGAAAAAATTCAGTGATCTCACCTGATAACGGGGCTCCGGCGCATGGCATCATCCAAAGCTTACCACCAAAAACCTTTTTGATCTTTTTAAATATTAAAGCATCATAAAAACCATATTTCAGCTTTAGGAAAAATGGTACAGGGTTACCAATTCTAATAAGATTTGCCCTTTGCTTTCCAACGGTCAAAGCATTTTGAAATAATTTCTTCTTAATACCAGAACCTGTTTTGGTCTTTGCCAAAATCATATGGTAAGCTTTCTGGTAGAGCCTGGGCACCGAACACATCAATGTGGGTTGCACTTCGTTCAGAGCGCTCAGTATCTCTTTCGGATCTCCAAGGTATGAGTTTTTAATACCTTTGTACAACACATAGAGTGACCAGCATCGTTCAAAAACATGGCTTAGAGGCAGAAAACAAAGCGAATGATCTGCCCTGCTTAGCTTAAGCCGGAGGTCATGGATTTTGAAGGCTTCATTAAAATTATCATGAGTGAGCATGACACCTTTGGGTTCGCCGGTAGTTCCGGAAGTGTAAATAATGGTAGCAAGATCAACTCCGTCGATTTCATTGAGCCGCTGTTCGGCAAGGCGTTCACTTGTTTCGTTAGAAAGCTTCAATAAGTCATCAAAATATATCACTGCCTCATTTTGAATGTCAACGTTCTTTTCGAATACGATAATTTTTTCTATTGTGCTTTTGGAATCGGTATATATTTCCAGGGCTTTTTGATATTGATCTTCATCGCCAACAAAAACAATTTTTACTTCAGCTTCGTCAATTATATATTTTGCCTGGCCGGCTGTATTGGTTGCATAAATTGGCACCGTAACTGCCCCCGTTCCCATTATACCCAGATCAGCAATGGACCATTCAACTTTGTTTTGGGAGAAAATAGCAACGTTATCTTGTTTTTCAAGGCCTAGATTCAAAAGTGCTGCTGACGTCTTTCTAATCAAACTGGAAAGTTCATTCCAGGAATAACTTTCCCACTCCTTTGAATTGTAATGTTTAAACCGAACCGCTTCATCATTTCCATGCGATCCTATATTTTTTACGATGTTTGCTATAATGTTATTTCCCACTGTAATCCGGTTTAATGATATCGCAAAATAGTAGAATAATTTTCATAATCCTGTACTTAATTGCCATTTGCACTAAAATATTTTCCCTTAAATTATACCAGGCCCATGGCGTGTGGCTGACTATTTTTGATTAATTTATCATCCCGAGAAATTTTTGATTTTATGAAAAAATTAAAATAATTGCATTTGACGCTGATGATACCCTTTGGGTAAATGAACCCCATTTTCAGGAGGTGGAAGGAAGGTTCTGTGAATTAATGGAAGATTACCTATCCCATCACCATGTATCCCAGGAGTTGTTTAAAACAGAAATGAGCAATCTTGCGCTCTATGGATTTGGGGTAAAGAGCTTTGTACTTTCCATGATCGAGACTGCTTTGCGCGTGTCTGAGGGTACAATAGGCCTGGAAGCGATTGAGAAAATTATAGGATTAGGAAAAGAGTTGCTGGATAAACCAATAGAATTACTCGAAGGAGTTACAGATGTATTGAATGCCTTACACGGGAAATATAAACTTGTTATAGCTACAAAAGGTGATTTACTAGACCAGGAACGAAAACTTGAAAAGTCAAAATTGGGAAGTTATTTCCATCATATAGAAATTATGTCTGACAAAAAGGAGTCTGACTATCAGAAATTATTAAATCATCTTGATGCTAAACCGGAATCTTTCTTAATGATTGGGAATTCCATCAAGTCAGATGTTTTACCGGTTCTCAATATTGGTGGATTTGCGATTCATGTACCGTATCATACCACATGGGCTCATGAACATGTGGATCATGAAATTAGACATGAACGATTTGTAAGAACAAAGAATATTATGGAAATTTTATCCATATTAGAATAAAATTCAGGCTATTTTCATTTCTTTTAGTATCATTGCAAAAAAATTATTTTACTATCAACAACAATTCTAAATCATGAAAAAATTCAATTTCTTTATTAAAGCAATCTTATTTTCATTTGTATTGTTTGTATTTATTGCAAATGATTCCCATGCCCAATCAAATTGGGAAGCAGGTATCCGATTTGGAAATGATTTTTCAATCGACGCCACAATCCCTCTTTCTGCAAAACCACGACTTCATGCTGCTGCATATTTTGGCGGTGTTCAAGGTAGTGATTTTGGTTTAGCGGGGTATTTTGATTGGATGTTCTCTCTTGAAGGCGGTCCGAACGGATTGAAATTTTACCCTGGTGTTGGGCCGGAGATATTCTTTGGAGATAATACTAATTTTGGAATTTCGGGAGATTTTGGAGCGGAATATTCTTTTGATTTTCCCCTGACGATCGGATTGGATTGGCGTCCTGGATTTATGTTTACCAATGACATAGGTTTTCATAGTAGCAACTGGGGTCTTATCGCAAGATTCAGGTTTGGAGAGGGAGTCAATTTTAAAGCAGAATAAATGTAATTTTAAAATAAATTACATTAAATATCAATGATCAAAGTCGCTGGATCAGAGACTCTTTTTTTTAGTATGTTTGAAGTATTTTCACTTTAAAATTCTATTAACGATGAATCATTATTTTTTCAAAAAAGGTTTCATCATTCTAATTTTATCCATTGGGTTGATTTTTGCTTCAAAGTACAATTCCAATGCCCAATCAAACTTGGAAGCGGGAATCAGGATTGGTGATGGTTTTTCAATAGACGCGACTTTTCCCCTGTCAAAAGCGCCCAGACTCCATACCGGATTTTACATTGAAGATGATTTTGCTTTTGGCACCTATTTCGATTGGATGTTTTCGTTAGACGGAGGTCCTCAAGGACTGAAATTTTTTCCTGGTGTAGGCCCTGAATTTTATTTTGGTGAAAATTTCGATTTTGGGATAGCCGGTGATTTTGGGGTAGAATATTCATTCAAATTCCCGGTAACAATAGGTATCGACTGGAGACCGGGATTTATGATTACAGATAGTTTTAACGGATACACAAAGAATTGGGGTTTTACTGCCCGATTCAGATTTGTGAAGGCGTAACACTGCCCTGAAAGGCAAGCCGCCCACCTGCGGCGATAATGCCATTGACTTAAGCTCCTATTGTCCCTCTCTGGAGAGGGTGAAGGCCTGCCCACCGGATCAGGCGGGGAGAGGGAATTAAAAAATACGCTTAAGTCAATGGCATTACCTACGGCGAGACAGGGAAGATTTACGTTGGAAGCTGGGAATAAATTAATGACTTTTCTTAATGTTGGTTGCTTTTATCTTTCAGCCTTCAGCTTTTAATACATAGCTGGCGTCTAAAAAAGAGCTTGCTCAAAAAACAAATTTCTGTAAGGTCATAGATTAAATCAAACACCCGGAAGCGAT
>DAOVVI010000539.1 GCA_030637245.1 Cyclobacteriaceae bacterium | reverse complement strand
TGCAACATTATTGACTTCCGAACCAATCACAATCCATAATGTTCCTGACATTCGGGATGTCAATAAACTTATTGAACTGGTATCAGAGCTTGGTGTAAAAGTTGAAAAACTTGCGAATGCTTCATGGAAATTTACTGCATTGGAGATCAATATGGCTTTCCTTCAATCAGAGATCTATGAGCAAAAGGCCGCCTCACTTCGTGGATCGATCATGATACTTGGGCCTTTATTGGCCAGGTTCGGAAAAGCAAAAATCCCAAAACCCGGTGGCGATAAAATTGGTCGAAGAAGGCTCGATACCCACTTCCTGGGTTTTCAAAAGTTAGGAGCTGTATTGGATTTTGATTACAATAAACGTCTTTTTAAAATTGACGCCTCAAAGCTAAGAGGTACTTATATGCTTTTGGATGAGGCTTCTGTTACCGGGACAGCCAATATTGTGATGGCCGCCGTTAAAGCCAAAGGGACCACCACTATTTACAATGCTGCGTGTGAACCTTATGTACAGCAGCTTTGCAAAATGCTTAATCGTATGGGGGCTAAGATTAGCGGTATAGGTTCCAATTTATTAACGATAGATGGGGTAGATGAATTAAAAGGAACAGAGCATACGTTGCTTCCTGATATGATCGAAGTTGGTTCATTTATTGGATTGGCAGCGATTACAAAGTCAGAAATCACTATTAATAATGCAGGTATAGAGCACCTGGGGATTATACCGGATGCTTTTACAAAACTTGGGATTGAAATGGAATTTAGGGGAAACGACATTTATATTCCAAAGCAGGAGTCCTATGAAATTGATACATTTATTGATGATTCCATTATGACCATTTCAGATGCGATCTGGCCCGGATTAACTCCGGATTTACTAAGTGTTCTGCTTGTGGTGGCCACTCAGGCAAAAGGTACGTTACTCATTCATCAAAAGATGTTTGAAAGCAGACTGTTCTTTGTGGATAAACTCATCGATATGGGCGCTCAGATTATTCTTTGCGATCCACACAGGGCTACAGTAATCGGTCTGGATAGAAAATTTCCATTGCGCGGTATTAAAATGACCTCTCCGGATATTCGTGCCGGTGTAGCTCTTTTATTAGCAGCGTTGAGTGCGAATGGGGAAAGTGAAATTCTGAATGTCGAACAAATAGACCGGGGTTATCAGCAAATAGATACCAGATTAAGAAATTTGGGAGCAGATATTCAAAGGATAGATTAGTTCCCTTTGAAGATGGATTTTATCATTCAATAAAAATATTTGTTGTAATGATAGAAAATCCAAGTTTGCGTAGGAAAGGGAACTATTATAATTTTTGTATTTTTTTAGGATCATCTTTAGAACTAACCACATTCATTATTAAGACAATATTTTGATCTTCTTTGTAGAGGATTTTATATTGTCTGGCAATCATTCTGCGATAATTGGGGTTAACATCATCCAGTTGGTATTGATGAGCAAATACAATCGAATCGGCAGTATCAATAATATCATTAACAATGTTTTCTGCTGATTGCTCAGAATTAATGGCATGAAATTTAAAAATAGATTTTAGGGCGACTTTAGCAGTATCAGTCCACTCGACTTTTATTACTTTCTCCAACTTTTTATTTCATTTTTAAGTTCATCAGAACTTATTACTTTTCCTTTTCTGATATCTTGCTCAGCATTTTCCAAGGCGGCATTGTATTCCTGAATATTTAAAGGTTTACCATCTGTTGCGTATGCCACAATTTCCTTACTATCCAAAATCATCTTAATCTGCTCCAAAACAGACTTTTCATTGATGTTGAATAGCTGTTTGGCCAAATCTATTTTAAATGTTTCCAGGTTCATAATAATATGTTTTTGAATTTAAGCAGAGAACTCAGATAATTAGTTCAATGAGTTATAAATGCAAATATACTATATAAAAATGAAGATAATCTGTCTTAAGGCACCCTAAAATGTCACATTAAAAGCGTATTGATATCACCTAATATTTTCAATCCTTGAAGTTTACACAACCTCAAATGTCTCGCTTCCACAAGTTTAGTGTAGCCTAATTTGTGGTAAAAATTAAGCAAGTTTGCAACTTGTATATCAGCTGTGGACAATAATCCTCCCCATGGATAAATGATGCTTTTTTCCCCTTGCTGTTTGGAGTATTCAAGACTTCAGTCGGTAAATGAAAAATAGGATCTCTGATCCGACCAGTTTACAGGAGAGTCCAACTAAGTTGTCATTCATACTTGTTATTCCCTG
>DAOVVI010000439.1 GCA_030637245.1 Cyclobacteriaceae bacterium | reverse complement strand
GCCTTGGAAGTTCCGGTGTGGTAATGACGGAAAAATTGCTCGCTGAAAAGTCGGCGTCAACCGAATACTCCTATGGCCGGATAACCAGTCTTGAACAGGCAAAGACAAAGGAAGGATTGATAAATATCCGCCTGGAATTTAAATCTAACATATCGGCCACTATTTCATCCGGTCGGGGAAAGATCACTGTCTCCAAAGGAAAGATAAACCGGATGAAGGAATACTTTTTTGAGAAAGGTGAAGATCTGCTGGATGGCGGAGATTATGACATTTCCGTCAGCAATGGGAAAACGGATATTATTGCCATTTGGATTGAAGACGCCAAGCTAAATACTACAATTCAAATAAAGGATAAAAAAGGGAAGGCAGGCTTCGCATTGGAAGAACTGGTAAAAAACCATGAAATATCCTTGGAGCCAGGCAATCTTCAGGTCACGGCAAATTTCCTGTTGGACAAAGAAATAGCAGAAATTAAGCCTGAAGATTTCGGGGCAAAAGATCCAGGGGATGACTTCAAATTTGTGGTCATGGCTGATCCTCAGGGTGGAGACCCGGAAGAAGAGGGCAATCATCCTACACGAATGAAAATTCACAATGCCTGGGCAGAAGAAAGCGTGAAGCAATCAAATCTCATGAAGCCTGCGGCTACCCTGATCCTTGGAGATATCGTTGATGGCCAGGGACAATCCCGGAATTTTATACAAATGGCCCGTTATTTTGAGAAGCTTGATTCGCCAATACTTTATGCTGTCGGAAATCATGAAACAAAGTATAAATCTGTCTTTACCCCGGGGTATAATATGGAGGCATTCAACAATTACTTTGAAGCCCAAAAAAAAGTCAATGGCCTGGAATTGATGTTGTATTCCTTCAATCTTGGTAATTGGCATTTCATCGTATGGCCGGATCCTTTGCGTAAAAATTTTTGGGAAACCCATCCTCATTATTTCGATTGGCTTGAAAACGACCTCGAAAAGTATAAAGAAAAACCAACGGTATTCTTTCAGCATGTGCCCTCACATCCGATAGGTATTAATCCATTGATCAATTATGCCGAATCAGTCGATGTGAAAAGATTGCTGTTACACATACTCTCAAAGCATGGAAACGTAAGGTATAACTTTAGCGGGCATGTGCACATTCCTGTAAAGGCCTCCTTCAAAACGGCTGTCTCTTTTGATGGAATGAACATGATCAATTTGCCTCCGGCCGGTTACAGGCCAAGGGCATTCGGCGAGCAGGATTTCAATGGCGGACCATGCCAGGGAATTCTGGTTTTAGAATTTAAAGGTGATGAATCCAAGGCTACTTACAGAACGGTGACCGAAGAGGAATATATCTATCCAAAAATATTGCCCGAATTTGAAAAGAAAAAATACAAGCTTTGGCTGAATCATAAATGGGAGTTGCCGGCTACTGATTTGATGGAGAATGGTCGCTTTAAAAATGGTTTATCCGGCTGGACCGGGAGGTATATTTATACCGAGGATGAAGATCCATCCAATATTCGCGAATCGCGGATTGAAAATGGGAAAAGCGCCTTATATCTGTACGCTCGTAAAAGAGGTTTTGATATCCCCGGACAAGACAGATTGCCCCAAACTATTAACCGGGTTTGCCAGGCTGTCCAATTAAAAAGCGATGGCTTTCCGGCCATTAATTTTAGTTATAAAATTGATAAAAAGTCTGATATGGAAGGATGGTGCGGGGCTTATCTATGGATAGAAGGGTTTAAGGGTTCATTTAAAATGCTGAATCTGATTTATTCAACAGGGATTGCATATTCCGGAATCGGTGGTAAATTCCATCAATCTGAATTCACTAAAAATATGCATCTGGGCTTAGCTGATGAGCCGGATAAATGGCATGAGGTTTCATTAAATCCGGCCAAAGACCATGAAGCCAATAGTGAGAAAAAATATGGTGAATTGGCGCTTGACCGATTGGTAATTAATCTTGGTGTGTGGACAGTCAATGATGGAGGGAACTTCCCTTATGGGATTTATTTCACAGATTTTAATTTGAATTATCTCCAAAATTCAGGGCAAAGCTCGATGGTAAACGGACAGAAAATAGTTCTAAAACCTGAAAACAAGATATGGTGGCTTGGCAAATATTTTCCCTTTAAACATATTGCCGGTGAACACCGATATATTCTTGGTACAAAAAAGATGGGACCTCAGGGGTAGTTTTCCCACAAAGAAAAGTATATTGAATGGAACTTAACACGAAACTCATGCGCATTATAAAATTCATCTTTACCACATTAGTATTACTAATCGGTACCTTTTTAATTTCTATTGGCCAAAAGCAAGGAATTACCACAGCAGAATTTGTTTTTGAAGAGGCTCCTTTTAAGGAATGCCACGCCTCAACAATTGCTGAAACACCGACCGGAATAGTAGCTTCCTGGTTTGGTGGCACAAGAGAAAAAAACAAAGACGTTGAAATATGGATTAGCAGGAAAGTCGATGGAAAATGGACCAAACCGATTTCTATTGCCAACGGCATTCAGAATGAAAATTTGCGACATCCCTGCTGGAATCCGGTGCTTTATCAGGTTCCAAACGGCCCACTTCAAAATTATTATAAGGTCGGTCCGACGCCAAGAGACTGGTGGGGTATGTTGATCGAGTCGAATGATGATGGAGTTTCATGGGGAGATCCCGTAAAACTTCCGGATGGGATTTTAGGGCCGATTAAAAATAAACCGGTACTATTAAGCAATGGGACACTTATCAGCCCGACAAGTACCGAGCATGATGGGTGGAGGGTTCATTTTGAATATTCCAATGACTATGGAAAAACGTGGACAAAGAGCGAGCCGATTAATGACGGAAAGCAATACAATGCCATTCAGCCAAGTGTGCTGATATACCCTGGGAATAAGTTTCAAATCATGGCTAGAAGCAAAGAAAATTCCGTTTTGTCTGCCTGGTCAACTGATTTTGGAAAAACATGGTCCGACCTCAAACCATCCGGATTACCGAATCCAAACT
>DAOVVI010000564.1 GCA_030637245.1 Cyclobacteriaceae bacterium | reverse complement strand
TCCTTTTTGCTCAATACTTTCAGAAAATAATAGAATGCCGGCGCCAAAAAGCATAGAAAAAATGGTCATGAATTTCTGATCTGCCAAAACATGACTCAACATCCAAACCGTTTTGTTCATTCCATTCAAATCACCATATGCACTGGGATTGATGTAGGCCGCAGAGATCATGGAAAAGCTTTGAATATTCATGATCAAAATTCCAAATACTGCTACTCCTCGAAGTATGTCAATTGATTGAATGCGATCAAGATTGGGTAAAAGTGATGTTTTATTCATGCCTGGTTTGGAATAGGAAATTATACTACTTACTGGATACTAAACAATTATAATTCATTTCCGGATTTAATCCGGCTATAAAAATAAAATTACCAAAAACAAGCTCCAAATATCAATTAATTCAAGATTAATCAAACGCCAAAACAAACATTTCTTCCTGAACACCATATATTATAATTTTAGTTGGTTTATAGGTGCTTGGTATTTATTATTTTACTATTCAGCTTTCTGAAATATGAACCTGCCGGTAGGTTCGTAACGAACATTTTAAAAACAAATTATGAAAAGTATTCTGATGTTGTTTCAGTACTTTTTATCCTGAGAAACCTGGGAAATTAATGAACCGTTTTTCAATATCTTATTTATTTACTTCACAATTCATTTTACTTGAGTCTGAATAGCAACGATTTTTTATAATGAGCCAAACGGTGTATTTTTTCCAAAAGAAAGAAGCAAGCTTCTTTGGGAGGACTGAATTATTCAGATTAATCTAAGTATTTACGTGGAACACCTTAACTCCTCGGGCTTTTTCATCCACCATTTTAAAATCCTTAAGGCACGCAATGTATTCATACGGCTGGGTTGACCAATCTTCTCCATATCAAAAAACACCAGGCCAGGATGCTTCTGCTGTAATAGCCATTTTCCATCTTTCTCTTTTTTCTTTATTAAGAAAATTGCATCACAAAACCGAGGATCATGAGGTACATTTAACTCCTGAAAATAGTCAAGCGCCCTCATTATATCATATTTCCACCTTGGTGGAAACGAAAACCGGGTCATTCGCTGATCCACAACTTCCCCTGTTTTATCCGATCTGAATAAATGATGCCGGAGCAGAAACTCATGTGCTTTTATTCTGGCTGTTTTTATCCTTTGTGAGTCATTCTTATGCATTTTCTCATGCTTCCTTATGGCTTCTAAAACACTCAAAGTTGTATGGAATGAGCTATGAGCCGCCCCGTTAAAACTTTCGCAGTTCCATCCTCCGTCTTCCATTTGTTGATCTAAAACAAACTCTTTCAGGTTGGTTACTCTATCGTCATTGATATTGAAATAGCAAAGAAGAGCAAGCGTCATGGCAGTGACACAAGTTTCACTGTGATCGAGCGAGGCGAAATGGTTTATACCACCATCCGGATAATACCCTTTTTCCAAAAGTATTTCACATCCTTTTCTGGCTTGTTGATTGGTTTCAGGAAGTCCGAGACGCATCAATGTCATAAGTGTGTAGTGTGTGGATATCCATTTTGGGCTATATACATCTCCTCCCCACATACCTGAATCTTCCTGGTGGGATAAAAACATTTTGCCCCAACCCTTATATTGAATTTGATTTTGCAAATCTTCTAATTCTTTTTTAGGGCTACCTGACAAATCTCTTTTGGCCTGAAATTGAATGGAAGGATCTCCACTTAACAGCCAATTGATTAATTCTGTGTTCACCGGAATAAGTCTTTACTTATTGAACAGGACTTCCGGTTGATTTGGTTCCAGTCACTTCCAATTTGGAATCTATCTAACCTCCATTATTCATGATTAACCTGAATAATTCACAATTTAGGCCCTTGTTTTCAACGTAGGTTATTTTAGGTGGGTGGTTTTTAAATGTTTAACAAGGAGTCCAGG
>DAOVVI010000002.1 GCA_030637245.1 Cyclobacteriaceae bacterium | reverse complement strand
TGGCTCGTACATTTTCTCCGTAATGAAAAAATTGAAATTGATACTGTTCGGGAGTTTTGATATGAGTGATTTCGCCTACCAATACATAATCGATATCTATAATTACAAGTTCCGGATTCTTCACTTCATCAAACTCGAACTCCTGGTACGGTTTATCTATTTCGATCGTGTACTGGGCTTTTCGCCCTTTTTCCCACACATCCAAAGATAAAGGCAATTTATAAACCGGATATAAATCAATATCCTGGTCCTGCCAAACTTTAACTAAGTACGTATCATTTTGAACATCAAATGCTTCTTCCACTCTTAGTTTGGGGTGCCCTGCGTTCAGAAACCATTGATTAAAAAACCAATTCAGGTCTTCACCCGAAATATGCTCAAAAGCCAATCGAAGTTCATGGACTTCTGCTTTACCAAAAGCATGCGATTTCAAATAATATTCCAACGATTTAAAAAATGCTTCATCCCCTAAGTAGCTCCTCAACATATGAAGAATAAGTCCACCCTTTGCATATGAATGGCTATCAAACATTTCTTCATCGTCATCATAATAAAACCTGATCAAATCTTCCTTTTTACTTTCTGCTTCGATGAGGTAATCACCTAATTCATCATATAAATGATAGCTGGCCTCATCCTCTCCATATTTGTGCATTTTCCATAAATACTCTCCGTAGGTGGCAAAGGCCTCATTCAGAGGTACATTTGCCCAGGATTCGCAAGTCACTAAATTGCCAAACCACTGATGAAATAATTCATGTGCAATGATATCGTCCCAATTATAGTCTATCAATTCACGGCTATCCACATTCAAATCCTCCATGAAAACAGATGCCGTGGTATTTTCCATTGCACCAGAGACAAAATCTCTCACTACTACCTGGCTATATTTATCCCATGGAAATGGATAATTCAAGATTTTAGAAAAATATGAGATCATTTCCGGAGTATGCCCAAATATATCATCCGCATATTCCGCATATTCTGGCTCCATATAGTAATCCACTTTCATACCATTCCATTCATCTTCTATCAGTGCAAAATCACCAACTGCAATCATGAATAAATATGGCGCATGGGGTTTATCCATTTTCCAATAATCAGTCCTTGTGCTATCAGCATTCAATTTGGAATAAACCAAAGTGCCATTGGAAAGAGTTTTAAATTTATCATCAACGGTTATAAATATTTCTAATGTTGATTTTTGATTTGGTGCGTCAATTGTTGGGAACCATCTGGAATTTGAATCTGTTTCACCATGGCTCCAGATCTGCTGTGGCTTTCCTTTTTGATCACCCATCGGATTTATAAAATAAAGTCCTTTCCGATCATTTGCTAACTCATTTGCAGCATCTCCTTCATTTGGTTTAGCAGTATAATTAATCCGGATATTGGCTTTTTCTCCCTTATGATAATCCTTAGCCAAGTCGATGTTTATTTTTTTTCCATCATATACAAAGTTGAGTTTTTCTGAATTATCACCTGAGATAAGTGTAACATCATGGATTTCAAATCCTTTTGCATCAAGTATAATATTTGATTGGTTATAAAAATATGGCTCAAGTATCAATGTGGCTTTTCCATGCAAGTACTGTTTTTCCCAATCAAAGTTGACCTCTAGTTTTGTATGTGTAAGTTTGAAATGACGAGTTCGCTCGCCTTTGTATATTTTTAATTCTACTATTTCCTCCTCCTCAACAATAACAGTGTCTGCCAGTACTGTAATAATTTCATCAGGCTCTTCGCTAACACTTTGTTTTTCAGAAACTTTGCAGGAAAAAACCCCAAGCGATAACAGCAAACCAGCATACAGAATATAATTAACTTTCATAATATTCAATCCAAATCTCAATCAACAAAAAACGGTAAATTAACTTATATTTAACTCATTGAAACAAATAAATTTGAAATGGTTAGGTCAAAAGTAAACGATACGTATGATTTTTTAATTGAAATAATTAAAGATCAATTCACAGTAAATGGCGAGAAAAAAAATCTTGATATCCATAGAATTGATACAACAAACTATCATATAATCCACAACAATAAATCCTTTAAGGTGTGCATTTTACACTATGATATTCAAACTAACAAATTTGAAATAAAGGTTAACGAGCATGTGTACAAAGTAGAGCTACAGGATGAAAATGACCTCCTTCTTGAAAAGATGGGAATTAAAAAGGAATCAATCAAAAAAGCTGACGGACTCATAGCTCCAATGCCGGGATTAATCATTGATATCCGGGTTAATGAAGGTCAGCCGGTAAAAAGTGGCGATCCGTTGATCGTATTGAAAGCCATGAAAATGGAAAATGTTTTAAAATCTCCACACGATGGAACTATAAAGAAAATATTGGTAGAGAAAAACCAGAAGGTCAAAAAAGATGAGTTGATTCTTCAATTTTGAGTAATCTCTGATATACGGGATTTGAAATGTAATGTCCAACCTCGGTTGACGGGCTTAAGTCCAATTGAGAAATTTTTATGAATAATTGAAGTTCAATATTATATTTGTCTAATTAAATTTTTTAATAATATGAAGTACAAACGCATTCTGCTAAAACTTAGTGGAGAAGCGTTGATGGGAAAAAAGAAATTCGGAATCGACCCTCAACGACTAGAACAATATACAAGTGAGATAAAGAAAGTAAAAGAAAGTGGTGTTGAACTTGCTATTGTTATTGGCGGTGGAAATATATTCCGTGGCATTCAGGCTGAGAAATCAGGTATGGACCGTGTACAAGGCGATTATATGGGAATGCTGGCTACAGTTATCAATGCTATGGCCCTACAAAGTGCGCTTGAAGGTATTGGTGTTTTTACACGATTGATGTCAGGTATTAAAATTGACCAGGTATGTGAGCAATTTATACGAAGAAGAGCGATTCGGCACTTAGAAAAGGGCAGACTTGTCATTTTTGGAGCCGGAACAGGGAATCCATATTTTACTACAGATTCAGCCGCCAGTTTAAGAGCAATTGAAATCGAAGCAGACGTTGTACTTAAAGGAACAAGGGTTGATGGTATTTATACCGAAGATCCGGAAAAAAATCCAGATGCTGAGCGGTTTTCAAAAATAACCTATGATGATGTAATTCAAAAAGGCCTCAACGTCATGGATATGACAGCCTTCACATTATGTCAAGAAAACCATCTGCCAATAATCGTTTTTGACATGAACAAGCCAGGTAATCTTTTAAAGATTATAAAAGGCGAAAAAATAGGAACACTGGTACACTAAGAATAAACGCACAATTATGGAAGAACTTGAATTTTATATAGAAGAGGCAAAAGACCACATGGAAAAATCGCTTCATCATGTTTCACATGCGCTGGCCAAGATCAGAGCCGGCAGAGCCATGCCAAGTATGCTGGATGGACTTGTGGTTGATTATTATGGCAATCCAACTCCCATAAATCAAGTGGCTTCTGTAAATACGCCCGATGCTAAAACCCTGGCAATAAAACCCTGGGAAAAAAATATACTCACTGAAATTGAAAGAGCGATTATCAACAGTGACCTCGGGTTAAATCCTCAAAACGATGGTGAGATCATAAGGCTCAATATTCCCCCACTTACGGAAGAAAGAAGAAAAGATCTTGTAAAACAATCCAGAAATGAAACTGAACATGGCCGGATTAGTGTGCGCAATGTGAGAAAGGATGCGAATGACCATCTAAAAAAACTCCTGAAAGAACACGTCTCTGAGGACGACGTAAAAAAAGCTGAAACAACAATTCAGGAACTTACTGATGAATACATTAAAAAGATAGATGATCTCCTCGCAAAAAAAGAGGACGAAATCATGACTGTTTAACTAGCTAATGAATTAGATGTACAATTTTCTATCGCAAATAAAATCAGCTGCTTTTTCAGGAACAAGGTAACGTATTGATCTGTTCTCCCTAATACATTTTCTTATAAATGTTGCGGAGATATCAAGCAAAGGTGCTTCTATGAATACAACATTTGGGTGATTTATTAAATCATTTTGTTTTGATCCGGGTCTGGGATAGACTATTAGCCCAAAATCTTTTATGATTTTTTGACTGTTTTTCCATTTAGGGAAAATTGAAAGATTGTCACCCCCAATTATTAATTTAAACTGAATACCGGGATGCCTTTCCTTCAGGTATGACAATGTATCAATGGTAAAACTTGGTCTAGGCATATTAAATTCAATGTCACTTACCTTGAACCTGTCGTTATCTTCGATTGCAAGCTTCACCATATCGTAACGATCAAATTCATGCAATAGTGATTTATTTCGTTTTAACGGATTTTGTGGCGAAACTATAAACCAGACTTTATCAAGTTTTGCAAGCTCCTGGACTGCCTGGGCAATTATAAGATGTCCGTTATGGATTGGATTGAATGAGCCAAAATAAAGACCTGCTTTCATTATTGATTAGCTATTGTTCTGAAAAATAAATTCAGACACTAGTTTTTCGGCTGTTTCTAATGTTTGTTCCAATTTGTCAGAAATCAAGGTTATGTCAAAGCCATTCTCAAAAGTCATTTCAAATTCAGCCTTTGCAAGACGCCTCTTAATGTTCTCTTCAGATTCGGTATTTCTATGTTTTAGCCTTTTTTCAAGAACTTTTAGATCATTTACACGAACAAAAATCGCTAAGGCCTTTTCTTGAAAGTACTCCTTTAGTTTCAATCCACCTTTAACATCTACATCGAAAACCACGTGCTTTCCAATGCCCCAAAGTCGCTCAATTTCAGATTTTAATGTGCCGTAATGATTCCCATCGTAAACTTCCTCCCATTCCACCAACTCATTATTGGCAATTTTTTTTTTGAAGTCCTCCAATGAAAGAAAGTAATAGTCCTTTCCGTTTATTTCACGCCCGGTCCTTCTTGGCCTCGTCGTAGCTGATATGGAAAAATCGAGATAATAGCAGGTTCTGATAAGATGCCGGACTATAGTGGTTTTACCTGATCCTGATGGCGCAGAAAAAATAATTGCTTTCCCATTGTCCATACATCAGGTAGTTTTGTTAATTCTTGTTTTAATTTTTTCAATTATGTCTAATGGGACTCTTTTTCGATCAAGCTTGGTTTGAAGAAGATTTTTTATCGCCAATTCTTGTTCACAATACTGCCTGCATTTACAATCACTACATTTTGAACTAATTGCGTTATACAAACTTAGTTCATCTTCACTGGCCTGGCCATCAATGATCTTCTGGATCAAATCCTTCCTTACTGCATAATCGTCGCAACCAGGCTCTCCGCATTTATTTATTATGCAACAATCCAAATAATCTTGTACTTTTTTGTCTTTCATAAATAATCTATTTAAAACCCATCGATTTTGCGTAAGTCTTCAATCTTTCTCTTAACAAATTCCTGGCCCTATGCAGGCGCGATCTGACAGTGCCAATTGGTATATCAAGAATTTTTGACATTTCCTCATAAGTAAATCCTTCAAGATCGCATAATATTATCACAATTCTAAAATCTACTGCCAAAGCGTTTAAGGCATTCGATATTTCATCACCAATCATATCCTGAAGCACTTCGACTCTTAAATCACTTGTTATTACTTCATTAACATCATCTGAGTTATAATAAGTTTCAACATCCTGATAATCTACCATAGATGGCTCCTTATTTTTTTTACGAAATTCATTGATAAAACTATTTTTCAATATTCTGAAAAGCCATGCTTTAGCATTTGTCCCCTCATGAAATGACTCTATAAACCTAAAAGCTTTGTAATAAGTTTCTTGTAACAGGTCCTTCGCACTGGCTTCATCGTAGGTTATTCGATAAGCAAAATTATACATAGCATCAATATGTGGCAGAAATTCACTTTCAAAAATATGATGCCTTTGTTCTTCTGTATATGAAGATTTTACGCTTTCCATCAAAAAAAAGTAATTGAGAAACGAAATTACCGAATTTAGCGAATATTAACCAGTTTGAATTGAACTAATCAAAAACTCATGGATTTTGAGCACTTCCGGTATCAATAATGAATGGTTGTCATTGGTAATAATAAATTTAGATTTACTTATTTTTTCCTCATCACTCAATTGCTTTGATATAATTTCCTCGATATTTTCTTTAGTACGATGATTATCCCTGGTCAGGATACGGGCAATTCGAATATCAATGGGAGCTGTAACTGTAATTAAGTAATCCAGAAATTCATACGAACCTGATTCTACTAAAAGCGCAGCTTCCTTTATCACATACGATTTGTTCTCATGGTTTTTTAACCAATTATCAAAGTCTATTGTGACAGCAGGATGCACAATTGCATTAATGATCTTCAGCTTATTTTCATTTTTAAAAACCTGATTTGCCAGGTATATATTATTTAATTTTCCATTGACAAGGTAGGCCTCATCGCCAAAATTTCTTTTTATGGATTCGACAACATGCTTATCCTGAACCATCAATACTTTTGCGCGTTCGTCAGCATTATAAACAGGAATACCTAAAATTTTAAATATTTTACAAACAATTGATTTTCCTGCTCCAATACCTCCTGTTACACCTATTTTTAAAGGCTTATTCGGCATAGATAACTTTTACCCTGTTCTCATGAAATGCAATATCCTTCACATAATTTGGCAACTCCATCACTTCTACAGTTATAGTAGAGTCTGCAGCATGCATGTTATTCAAATCTGATATGATCAGGAAATCTTCGGCTTTTACCTTATTCCTAAAACTTTTTTGCATATTAATAGTTGCCTCGAGGCTGCTTATCTGAATATATACAGAAGAATCATAAGGAAAATTTACCAGTTCTACATTTAATGTGGAAGTTTGTTCTATAAACTCTTCAACTTCAAATTCAATATGAATTACTTCAGGAATTTTTTTGATAAGAGAAGGAGAAAAAAGATCCAGACTCAATTCTTCATTGTAACGATCATTGATGTTCTTATCAGACAATGATACCATAAATACATCCGGAAGTTGATTGACGAGTGACGCAGGACCGTGAAAATTAACTGTATCCGGATCCACCAAAAGTTCGGAGGTAATGAAAAAATTTTCCTTAAGCTGAATACTTGCCGAATCTAACTTTATACGAAGCCTCCTGTCTGCATAAGGATCAATTTTAAAAAAAACCGTATCTGTTGCAATATAATTAATGTTCAAATTATGAAGTTGATTTGAAAAAATCGGGAGCAGATTATTTGCTGTAAAAAACTGAGTCTGAACAGGATTTTCTGGTTTTATGATCACAGGTTCTACATTCACCGAGATTGTACTTTTCAGCAATTGCCATCCTCCACCGGTTACATTGATCGGAATCTCTTCCGGCGGATCTCTCAAAGCCACCAAACTATCCCTATTAAAAACTAATTTAACAGGGTAGTCAATTCGTGTGGTGTACTCTTTATTTAATGCATTAAAAAACCAAAAGGTTGCGGAAGTTGAGACGCAAAGCAATATCACTTTCCAGTTTGCCCCTCTTAGCGGAGCTAAAAAATTTGTAATTGCAAGTGATATTTTCCTGACATCAATCAACTAAATTACATTTTTTTCTCAGCGTATTTTTTACTCGCTTCAAGAGATATGGAACCTTTCTCTACTTTTATTTTAGTTCCTCTATCCACTTCCAACAAGACCGTATCATCATCAATAGCTGCAACTTTTCCATGGATTCCTCCCGTTGTTACAGCCATATCTCCTTTTTTAATTTCTTCTAAAAATTTCTTCTGATCCTTTTGCTTTTTCTGCTGAGGACGAATCATGAAAAAATAAAAGATCACGATAATCCCTCCAATGAGTACTAAATTACCTGTCATTGCCGATCCTCCACCGGCTTGTAATAATATTCCTAACATAAAAATTATATTTATTAACTGTTTGTATCATTAGCAGGAATCACGTTGCCGGTGATTTTAAGTCTTGTCACTTCCGGCTTAGTATTCGCACTGATATTTACATATTTTGTTTGAAGATTTTTCTTGCCTTTACTGTTAAATTTCACCGTTATCTCTCCTGTGCCACCTACAGCAATTGGTTTTTTTGGCCAATTGGGTACAGTACACCCGCACGTTGCGGTGGCTTTATTGATGATCAACGGGAAATTGCCTGTATTTGTAAAATTAAAGGTATAGTCAACAATATCACCTTCGTTTATGGTCCCAAATTTAAATTCCGTTTGCTCAAATGTCATTACCGGAAACTCTGTGTCACTTCCAGAATCGGCAGTTGTAGTACTCGGAGCAGTAGCTTTGGCAGGAATAATACCAGACTTGCCTTCAAGGGCAGCTACTCTCCTTTCAAGGCTTTTAATATTGTTCTCAATTTTTTTATTCGAGCACGCATTTATTGCCCCGGCAATAAATACAATTACTATTATTTTAAAATAAAATCTTTTCATTTTACCTCTGTACTTTAATTATTTCCCCCCTTTAATCTGCCCAATCAGTTCATCTACATCTTCCAACAACTTTTCTGCCTTTTCTTTGGCATCGCTGATTACTTTTTTCCCTTTTTCTTTAGCAATACTTGAAGTGCCTTCTTCGCCTTCGACCAGGCTATTGATGAGCCCTTCCAATTCAATTTTATATTTATCAACTAAAAAAGAAATCTTATCTCTAGTACTTGAACCTTTATCCGGTGCATATAGAATCCCCACGATTGCACCGGTTGCTGCGCCAAGAAGAAACGCTAATGTTGAATTTGATCTTTTACTCATGTCAATATACTTTTATTTATTATCTATTAATCCTCTGCCACTTTTTCGGATAATACCTTTATTTACTAACTCGGTAGCAAGCCCATCCAATATACCATTCACAAATTTTTTACTTTTTGGCGTACTGAATGTTTTTGAAATCTCAATAAATTCGTTAATCGTTACTTTAGTTGGGATACTTGGAAAATAGATCAATTCTGCCAATGCCATTTTCAATAATACCTTATCCGTCATTGCTACTCTCTCAATATCCCAGTTTTGCAACTTCCCTTTCAATAAATTTTCCAGGTAGTCATTTTCCTGAGCCGTTATTTTAAAAAGCTCTTCCACATATTCAGAATCGTCCTCCCAATTATACGAGATATCTGCGATTTGAAGATCATCAGATTCCTCTTTAACTGATTTTAATGTTTTCAAAACCAAACTCCTTACGATTGGTTTATTCTCCGACCAGTCCATATCAATATCTTCAAAAAAACTCGTAAATATGTCATTTTTGAAAATAACTCTTCGGCAAAGATAATCGAGAATTTCCCAATCTTCCTCATAATTGGCGCTTTCTTTTTTTATATAAGCCTTATACGCTTCATCTTTATTATGTACAATTTTGTACCAATTCTTCAATAGATCCTCCCGGGAAGACCAATTTATTTTATGATCCTTTTTGAGTTTTTGGTATGCGTCATTTTTTTTCAATTCAGCAACAATCCTATTGTTGTAAAGATTTGTTTTAGATCGTACCTTTTCCCCGAGTATCTTAGCCAGTGATTTCTTCTCATCAGAATACTCTTTGTTTTGAAAGGCCATTTCCTCCAATAAAGACAGAACCAACAAATGATCATTTGTCACCTTCGGCGCTTCATCTAAAAGATCTTTTGAAAGTCTTTTGAGGTCTGATCTATTTTCATTTTTAACATAATTCAAAGCCTCTTTTACATCTTTTTCTACTTCCGGGTTGGAATCAAACTCTCTTTTTTCTTCATCAAAATGATGATCAAAGTCTTCAATTGCCAGGGCCTTTTTTCTATTAAGTTCATCTTTATCTACAATATCCATGGAATTCAGATCTGGCGAAAACTTCTTATCGATCATGTCTAATCCCATGAGATAATTAGCCCCTTTGCAGCTTTCGTAAGAATACAGGTTTTTAAATGCTTTAATTCTAAGCGACCTACGATTTATCATTTTTTATTTTTTTCAAAGAACAGTTTTCATGTATCTACTATAAATCCATTAATAGCAAATAATTTTAATTTTCCTTTTTACAATATTGGATTCACAACTAAAATTACATTTTCAAAAATAAGTACTCCTATAAGGCTTTCTTTACTTTTGCTATTTCAGAAATTCTCCTTTTTGCCACTCTCATTGCTGCATCCTGTGTATGGATACCTTCTCGTTCAGATAGATTTAAAATATCTAATGTAGTCTGGTAAATCCTCTCTGTCTTTCGATATACTTTTTCTTTACTCCATCCTCCCAGATAATCAATTCCTACATTAATCAATCCCCCGGCATTGATAAGGAAATCAGGGGCATAAATGATCCCTTTTTTTGCCAACATATGTCCGTGCAATTCTTCATCATCCAACTGATTATTAGCAGCTCCGGCAATTATCTGGCAATGCAATCTTTCGATAGTACTATCATTGATCGTAGCGCCCATTGCACATGGAGAATAAATATCTGCATCCAAATCATAAATTTCTTCCAATCCAACAGCCTGTGCACCAAATCTGGATGCTGCCGCTTTTGCTCTGCTTTCTATAAAATCTGACACATAAAGTTTTACATTTTCTTTTGCCAGGTAGTCTAAAAGATGCATGCCAACATGACCTGCTCCCTGAACAGAAATGCTTTTGCCTTCCAACGAATCATTGCCAAAAGCTTTTTTTGCACAAGCCTTCATGCCAACATAAACTCCATACGCTGTCATTGGCGATGGATCGCCTGCACCTCCGATACTTTCCGATAGCCCGGTAACATGCTTTGTTTCCATGGAAATATACTCCATATCATTCTCAGACATATTCACATCCTGAGCAGTTACATATTTTCCATTCAGGCTTTCTACAAACCTCCCAAATCTTCTAAGGAATGCTTCGTTTTTTAGTTTGTCCGCATCACCAATAATAACAGCTTTCCCGCCACCAAGATTCAAACCTGAAATTGCTGCTTTGTAGGTCATTCCCCTTGCAAGTCTTAGTGCGTCATTCAAAGCTTCTGAATCAGAAATGTAATTCCACATTCTTGTGCCGCCTAAGGCAGGACCAAGCACAGTATTGTGTATGCCAATAATGGCCTTTAATCCGGTTTCATTATCATTGCAAAAAACAACCTGCTCATGATCGTTTTTGGCCAATTCACCAAATATTTCAAAATCTCTGGTTCTTTTTATATCATTTAACTCTATCATTGATACAATTATTTTTTGGATTGGCTACTTTTGCCTTAAAAATATCCTACAATTTGAAATACGGCAAAATTACTACTTTTTGCTTTTATTTCAATCTGAAAGGATCACATATAAATATAACAGATAGATAAGCGTTAGAATATCCAGTGAAGGAACTCAGCTATTTAAATAAGTATTTTATAAAGTATAAAGGCTACCTGTTATTTGGGCTGCTTTTTGTTATCCTTTCCACAATATTTCAAATTCTGCCAGCTCAATTAGTAAGGTACGCATTGGACCTTGTAGCAGAAAATCTTAGTATTTACAAATCTTTTGAAGGCCTTGAATTGCAAGATGTATTTAGAGAGACTATCAATAAAAGCATTGTTTTTTATGGAGTTTTAATACTTCTCATTGCTCTTTTAAGAGGGTTATTCCTTTTCCTTGTGAGGCAGACAATTATAGTGATGTCACGGCATATTGAATACGATCTCAAAAATGAAGTGTTTAGTCACTATCAAACCTTGCCATTAAGTTTTTACCGAAAAAACAATACCGGCGACCTGATCGCCAGGATCTCAGAGGATGTAAATAAAGTAAGATTATATATTGGTCCGGCGATCATGTATGGATTAAATATGGTCATTCTAGCTTTAATCCTTTTACCCGTCATGTTTTCCATAAGCGTCAAATTAACTTTATACGCCCTGATTCCCCTTCCAATCCTTTCTCTAAGCATTTATTTCGTAAATAACATCATCAATAAAAGATCAGAGGAAATCCAGGAAAGTCTTTCCGACCTTTCAACTTTTGTGCAGGAAGCATTTAGTGGAATTCGAGTCCTTAAGTCATTCGCCAGGGAAGCAGATTCTTTAGGAAAATTTGCATTAGAAAGTGATCATTATAAAAAGAAATCGCTTCAACTCACGCAAGTAAATGCCATGTTTTTCCCGTTGATCATGTCACTTATTGGATTAAGTGTGGTATTAACAATTTTTGTAGGTGGCGCCGAAGTAATCAAAGGTACATTGTCAATTGGTAATATTGCTGAGTTCATTTTATATGTAAACTTATTAACCTGGCCGGTCACCGCTCTTGGATGGGTGACAAGCATTATTCAACGTGCCGCTGCTTCGCAAAAGCGAATTAATGAATTTTTAAAGATTAAAAATGATATTGTCTCCGAACAGAATATTGAACAAGAAATTGTCGGACAGATAGAATTCAGGAATGTGAGTTTTACCTATCAGGATACCGGTATTAAAGCATTGAGAAATTTTACATTTAAAGTGAATCCCGGAGAATCTCTGGCAATAATTGGAACGACAGGTAGTGGGAAAAGTACTGTAGCTAACCTGATTGGACGCATGTTTGATCCCACGTTGGGAAGCATTTACATAGATGGAATTGACCTCAGGCATTACAATCCTACCTGGTTCAGGGATCAAATTGGATGCGTGCCTCAGGATGTTTTCCTTTTTTCAGATACAATTTCGAATAATGTGGGATTCGGCTTAGATGGCCTGGATAACCAAAAAACCATTGAGGCTTTGAAACACGCAGATCTCTATCAAAACGTCATGGAATTTCCCAAACAACTGGAAACTATATTAGGTGAGCGCGGCATCACATTGTCCGGTGGACAAAAACAACGTTTATCCATAGCCAGAGCCCTTGCAAAAGAACCCAGACTTCTGATCCTGGATGATTGTCTTTCTGCTGTTGACACAAAAACAGAAAACAACATTTTGAATAGCTTAAAGAAAATAATGGCGGATAAAACAAGTATTGTGATTTCACATAGGGTATCTTCCGCAAAACTGGCTGACAAGATCATTGTATTGGATGATGGCCGTATTATCGAAAGCGGTACTTACAATGAGCTCATGGCTTTTAACAGTACCTTCAAACAACTTTATGAAAAACAGCTGATTAGTAAAGAAATTGAAGAATAATCAAGTCTGATGACAAAAAATTCAACTCTCCATTTCACTTTTTTTTTACAATTCTTTTATAAAAGTTACGAATGATCCTTTTCGCTAATTATTGGTAATGTATTTTTATCTCCATTCACTTACTTGCAAAAAGATTTTTTTAATAGAGATGGGTAATGACAACATTACTGTCTCATAATTTGTAAACAGACACAATCTAGCAATGAGAAAGCTTAGTATTATTATTTTGATTTTTGTAATCGGTGGATTTTGGGGATGTAGTTCCAGTAAAAAATCCTTTGAATCAGGAAATTATTATGTCTCAGTAATGCAGTCAGTAAGCAAGCTGAGAAAAAGCCCTAATCATAAAAAATCCAGGGAAACCTTAAGTCAGGCCTATCCGATGGCAGTAGATTATTACCAGGCCCAGGTAACCAGGATGAAGGATAGCCAGGACCGTTTTAAAAACGGAAAAATTGTTGACGCCTACAAAATGCTCAACAATATGCACGATGAAATCCGAAGAAGCCCAGCAGCATTACAAGTGATCCCAAATCCGGAAGATTTTTACAATCAACTGAAATACCACAACAGGGAAGCTGCCGCAGAAAGATATACTGCAGGAGAGGAAGCCTTTGCCATGGGTACCAGGCCGTATGCCATTGAAGCATATGAACACTTCATTCAGTCTGACTTGTACATGCCGGGTTATCTCGACGTCAAAGACAAAATTGAAGAAGCAAAATATTATGCTACATTAAAAGTTCTTGTAGAGCAAGTTCCTGTGCCGACAATGCAAGCCGGCCTGAGCGCTCAATTTTTCCAGGATCAGATCGAGCAATTTCTATTTAATTATCAGGACAATGAGTTTATACGATTTTATTCCATGCGTGATGAAAACCTCAAGGATCCCGATCAAATACTTGTATTTCAATTTGATGATTTCGTAGTAGGTCAGGTGAACAACCAGGAACGTATAATTGAAGCATCAAAAGACAGTGTAATTATTGCAAAAATGCCCAAGTCGTCCGTTCAGTCTGAAACCCAGACAGAACAAAAAATAGTGATCTGTCATAAACCTCCTGGCAATCCAACTAATACACAAACAATTGAAGTTACTGCTTCTAACCTTAAGGCGCACCTTGATCATGGTGATGAAATAGGACCTTGCAATGGTGATTCAGGAAATTCAAGCGTAAGCGTTCCAAAAGAAGAGTATATTAATGTATATGCAACAGTGAAGGCTACATTTAGAGAAAATTCGAGGCAAGTTATTTCAAGGGGTTTACTGAGCATGAGAATAATGGATGCGAAGTCAAACACAGTGGTATTTCATGAGAAATTTCCTGGTGAGTTTGTTTGGGTAAATAAATGGGGTAGTTTCAATGGCGATGAAAGAGCTTTAACTCCAGAGCAGATTAGAATTGCGAACCAAAGGCCAATGCAACCTCCTCCACCACAAAATTTATTTATTGAATTTTGCAAACCTATTTATGGTCAGGTGCAATCAAAGGTTAGGAGTTATTATCACAATCTATAGATAAATATAATTTGAATTTTATTGGTCAGGCTTGTTGCGAGCCTGACCTTTTTTGTTTTAGAAAATACAAGGCCAAAACCAAAAGAACAAAAAATGGCCAGTAACCTGCTTTATACCTGGAAAGCGTTCCGAAGTTTGGCGATGCAAAAGCCAATAATACAGCAAGTGAACTAACATAAATCAGGGTTGCTATCACAAAAGGAACTTTTATTGAAATTCGAAATTTTGATCTAAATAATACGATAATCAATAAAATGAACACGGCAAGATTTTCCAATGCCACTATAAATTGAAGTGGATTCGACACATCAAAAATAGTTGGCCTGAACAATCCGCTGAATAAGGCTAAAGGCAAATTTATTAAAAATCCATATCCGCTTCCATCAAAATTGTAATATTGAATTGCCGAGCTTTCGGAAGTATTTACTCCCAATAGATAATTTTCATAAATGACATTTAACACCCGCGAAAAATCCAGGTTATAATGAAGTGTTGAGACTAAAAAAATTCCAGCTATAAAGATTATTGGTATAAAACCCGGATGTACTTTTTTCCATTTACTGAGGATATCAAATAGTAAAAGCGCCAAAAGCAAAGGAATAGCTATGGCTGCATAATAATATTTCAATTCCCATAACACCGCTGATGAAAGGAACAAATAGAGCCAATATGGAATATAAGCATATTCCCGGGTTCGGGTTAACCTGATTACCAATGCGACGGCTACAGCCAATGCGCCAATAGCCAGGCTTTCTTTTAGCAAACCACCGGTCCAAAAAACAAATGTGGGCAAAAAGTAAAATGAAATTGCTGATGCTTTTTTCAGACCTACAAATTTTTTATTTATTTCTTCGACAAAAAAATGAACACTGACAAAATTTATCAAACTTAAAGAAACGCTGATTATCCAGTAATTGCCTCCTGAAAAAATATAAAAGACTGATACAATTTTTGAAAATAAAAGGGCTCTGGGTTGCTCATGAAATACAATTTGATTTGCCAATTCTGAGAGTTGCGCAGTCTTAAAATATATATGAAAAAATTGGGATGGATGATCTAAAAGATAATTTGCCAAAGTTGCCGCTTCCCG
>DAOVVI010000028.1 GCA_030637245.1 Cyclobacteriaceae bacterium | reverse complement strand
TATTCTTTCATCTTTTTTCAAACAATAACGGGAAAAACTGACCTTCCATCTTTTCTCCTTTAGGAATCACATTCACACCTTCCAGAAGTGGTTCATCACTGTCTGAAATGGTTCCATCGGCAAATACATTGAGAACAAAATGTCTCCTTGATCTTTCAGAGCTATTTTCATAAGATCCATGAACCGTCAGAGGATGATGAAAAGTAGCATATCCTTTGGGCATTTCTATCGCAACTTTATCTTTGAACTGTTCTTGTTGTTTCGCTGTCAAATATTGATTCAGCCCCTCCATATCTCCTGCCAGATCGGGTTTATCTAACAACCCCCAGCTATGGCTTTTGGGAATATAATGAATGCAACCATTATCGACATCCGAATCGTCCAACCCAACCCAACACGTCAAATGCTGCATCGGCTTGGTCCTGGTCCAGTACGAATAATCCTGATGCCACGCGACTACACCGCCATGCTTGGCCGGCTTACAAAACAATTGATCATGCCAATAGCGTACAGCTTTATCGCCTAGTAATTGGCTTGCCGCCATGACAAAAGCAGGATTCCATATTATATCATGAAAACTTTCTGTTATTCTCCAATGGCCCAGCGAATGAAATAATACTAAATCAGGATCTGCAGACTCATTGCTATTGAATTCATAAAATAATTCACTGCCCGGGTGGGCCGGATCCTGAATTTCAGCAAGCTCAGTATTTAATTTGTCCACCTGCCATTCTTCCAATAATTTAATGTTGGGCAAATATCCATTTTCATTGAAAAAAGTAATTTGTTCATCAGTCAACCTATATTGGGCCCATTCTGCTTCGGTTTTAGGCCATTGAAACATATCGCCTATCAACCCATGGATTTTAGATAAATCTTGCAATTGATTCATGGTTTTAATTGTACTTATTTAATGGTTAATGAATTGTTCTTATTTCCGTGATTCCTCAATAAATGGCAACATATTTTCGATCCCATATTTTTTCAAATAGTATGTGCCGGAGGAAGAATCTAAATCCCATTTCTACACAATTTAAGAAATTGTTGATATGAAATCTCAATTTCTTTCAGAGCGCTAAATGTAATTATTTTTGCATTGCAAGACGCTCAAGAAATGATAATTTATTCCGGTATTTTTCAAATAATGAATTTACATCCATTTCTTTTGGTTACCAATTACGAGAAAAAATTTACCAGCTGTAGGTCACGCCGGTAAGCGGGCAAGGCATATTTTTTTATAATAGCCGTAGCTATTTCATAAAAAATATAAGGCACATGTGTCGCTGAAGCTTTAGCGTAAACACAGTCAAATCATTTATTATCTTTGTTCCCACAGGGGTTTTCATCCCGAAGATCTTCGGGATGAAAATTTTAATGCGAATGAATTATTAGAGATTCCATTAAATGAGATATCTATCATGTTAAGTATAAGAAATGAGTTTATTTTGCCACCTATTAAACTGGGTTATAGTGATGGGGCAGGAATTGTTACTCAAAAACATCCTTAATGTTACGGGGGAAAGAAATAAAGACATCGCCGCTATTACACCGGAACCGATTTATATGGATACAGATTTGAGGAAGATGGCATAGAATTATTGAGTTATTTTAAATCAGAATGACTGAAAAGTTTCAAAAAAAGAAGATAATTGCGATATCATCAGGGCATTTTTTTCATGATGTGTACAGCGCCTTTCTGGCCCCAATGCTACCTTTATTGATTCAAAAGTTCGGGCTCTCTTTATCTCTCGCCGGACTACTTGATATTATTCGAAAATTGCCTACTTTATTAAATCCGGTCGTTGGATTGATTGCTGATAAAACATGTGTGAAATACTTTGTGATATTAACTCCGGGGATTACAGCAATATCGATGAGTTTGGTAGGACTGGCACCTTCCTATGGAATTCTGTTTATTCTTTTATTTGTAACAGGTATTAGCTCCACACTTTTTCATGTGCCTGCCCCGGTAATGATAAAAAATTTCTCCGGTGATAAAGTGGGAACTGGTATGAGCTTTTTTATGTTTGGTGGAGAACTTGCCAGAACTATAGGTCCATTATTAATCACAGCCGGAATATCAATATGGGGATTGGAAGGATCTTACAGGGTCATGCCATTGGGTATTATTGCGTCGATAATTTTATTTTATCAGATGAAAGATATCAAACCGATTCCTCAACATAATGTCAACGTAAAAAAGAAAAGGGCACGGGATACACTTAAAGAATTGATGCCGTTTTTTATCAGCATAGGAGGATTCACTTTCTTTCAAACCGCAATGAAAACCGCGCTGACTCTTTATTTGCCGACCTATCTGACCGGCAAGGGGGATTCGCTTTGGATGGCCAGCATATCCTTATCCGTTTTACAACTTGCAGGAGCGGCAGGTACCTTTGGCGCCGGATTCATTTCTGACAAAATAACCCATAAGAATACTCTTCTAATAACAGCCATATTAAGTCCGATGATCATGTGGGTGTTTATATTTACCGGGAAATCAATGATGGTTTTTGTACTCATTTTATTAGGATTGTTGTTATTTGCTTCCGGGCCGGTATTACTGGCTATTGTGCAGGAAACCAATACCGGTCGCCCTGCATTTGTAAATAGTATTTATATGACTATAAATTTTGGTGTTAGTTCAATAATGGTTCTTTTTATTGGAATCTTAGGCGATCTGGTCGGACTTGATGTCACTTTTAAGGTTTGCGCCGGAATGGCATTTATGTCTATACCATTTATCTTTTTTATAGAAAAAAATAGCAGTCGAAATAGAATATAAAATTTAAAATATATTAAAATGAATTTACGATTTGCATTCGCAGTTAATGACCAAAATGAATTTGAAAATAAGCATTTTGGCAAGGCTGATAAATTCCTTATTTACAAATTCGACTCGGGTTCAATGTATAAGGAATCTGAAGAAGAAAATATATATAAAGAATTTGAACAGCAAAAAAAGCATGGAATTAAAAAAAAAGGAGAGGTCATTGCTGAATTTTTAAAGTCCAGGAATGTAAATATCCTGGTGGCGTGTCAATTCGGGAAGAATATATCATTGATAAATGATCATTTTATTCCGATAATAATTGCCGAAGAAAAGCCTTCCGAAGTAACTGAAATTTTAGTAAAACATTTCACATGGATTCTTGATGAATGGGAAAAGAATACCTCTGGATATAAATTGTTTACGATTAAGGGAGGTATTTTAAAATCAGCTATAAACAAGTAAATATGAGGACTTTTCTTGACTGCTTTCCTTGCATTATGAACCAGGCACTTCGTACCGGAAGGATAGCTACCAATGATGAGCAGAAGATAAAACAATTGCTGGATGAAATCGGCGCTTCCTTTAGGAACCTTCCAATGGAAAACACACCGGTTGAATCAGGAGCTATCATTTACAATAAAATACGTGAAATCACCGGAGTCGAGGATCCCTATAAAAAAATCAAGCAGGAAAGTATCCGTGATGCTTTAGGGCTGTATCCCCGACTGAAAGATCTGGTTAATAATGCTGATAATAAATTATTAATGGCCATCCGGATTGCGATCGCGGGGAATATCATTGATTTTGGGGTAGATAAGAAATTTGATCTTGTTGAAGATGTGATGAAGATTACGAAACAGGATTTTGCAATATATGATTTTATCTCATTTGAAAAACAACTCAGAAAAGCTGAAAATATTCTTTATATAGGTGATAATGCAGGAGAATCCGTATTCGATAAAATACTTATTGAAGAGTTGGGAAAACCTGTAACTTATGTAGTTCGTGAAATTCCGGTAATCAATGATGTTACCATTGAAGACGCTTTGAATTCAGGATTAGGGGAAGTAGCTGAAATTATATCTTCCGGAACAACGGCCCCTGGGACTATTCTGAATTTATGTCATGATTCCTTTATTGAGCGGTTTAACCAGGCTGATATGGTGATCAGTAAAGGGCAGGGAAATTATGAAGGATTATCTGAAGTTAACCGATCCGTATTTTTTTTATTGAAAGCCAAATGTCCGATAATTGCCCGGGACTTGGATGTAGAAGAGGATGATATCGTTTTGAAAGGAATTAATTATAGAGAACATTAAATCAATGAAAGTATTAATGATTTATTGCAAGCATTTTGGATATCAGCCAACCATAAAAACTCTTGATATGGCAGAAGAAAATGCAAAAGCTGGTACGTTTCAATATATTCAGGCGGCATTTATTCAAGTGGAAGAAGAGGATATGGAAAAGGAAGGTGAGGTTGCTAAAAAATTGTTGAAAAATTTAAAATGGATTTGTGGTAAAAATGAAACTAATAAAAGGATTGTATTGCATTCATTTGCACATTTATCTGATAGCAAGGCATCTCCTGAATTTACGTTGGACTTTTTTAATAAGATTGACACAAGGTTAACGGATTCTGGTTATGAAGTCTTTCAGACTCCTTTTGGGTATTTTCTTGATTTGCAGGTGGACGCTCCCGGATTTTCGCTGGCACGTGTATTCAAATCATTGTAATACACAAAATGTATAAGCATCTGTTTGGACCGGTACCATCAAGGAGATTGGGGATGTCGCTAGGGATCGATCTTGTGCCTCACAAAATATGTTCATTAAACTGTGTTTATTGTGAAGTGGGGCGCACCACAAAATTAACAACTGAAAGAAGAGAATACGTTCTCTATGATAAAGTAGAAAGGGAGCTGGAACATTATTTCGAAACCAACCCCAACCCGGATTATATTACTTTTTCCGGTTCCGGAGAGCCTACCCTAAATACGAGAATAGGCGATATCCTTGATTTTATTAAGAAGGCAAAACCACAAATTCCTGTGGCTGTATTAACCAATGGCACATTATTTAATGATTCAAAACTCAGAAAAGAATTAAGTAAAGCAGATGTGGTTTTACCCTCTCTCGATGCAGCATCCGAATCAGTTTTCAAAAAAATCAATAAACCCCACCATCAATTAAATATTGCAGATTATGTAAATGGACTGGAAACCTTCAGGAACGAATACGCAGGACAAATCTGGCTTGAAGTATTAATTCTTCCCGGATATAATAATTCCAATCAGGAATTGCGTTTATTAAAACAGGCGTTTACCAGAATCCGACCTGATAAAATACAACTGAATACGCTCGACAGGCCTGGGATTTTAAAAGATTTACAGCCCATTAGTTATACAGGCCTTAGAGATATAGCTGATTTCTGGCAATTGGAAAATGTAGAAATAATTGCAGCTGCTCCTGACAGGAAAGACCTTAAGTCATATCGCCTTGATACTGAAACGGCTATTCTGGAGACCATTCAAAGAAGACCGTGTACGGTTGCTGATCTTTCAAAAATTCTTGGTTTACATATCAGTGAAATAAATAAATATCTGGATGTATTAGATGCTGAAGAAAAAGTCAGATTGAAATTTCATACTGGAGTTGCATATTATCAGAATAACGAATCAAGATTTGATAATAAGAATTCCTCTGCATGAAATATTGAGAAAATACAACTGATCGTTACTTTCAGCATTTAGTAAGTTTTACCTTTCAGCTAAATGAAAGAGAATTAGAAGGTTAGAATTCGATTTATTAAGTTGGAATTACTCAAATTTCTGATGCCAGCATCTCGCTTCTTTTTTAGAAAATTGAGTGTTTGCCTCAATGATTAAATGAATAAACACAACTGAAGGTTTAGTATTCAGGATTATCCGTTTTCAACTCGAATTTTATGCCAATTGGGGTTTTAACGGATTAAGATTTTTTTCGATAAGTCTATCCAAAATATTAGCATTAATGGCATCTTTTAATATGTAATCATCAACATCGTCAATAATATGATAATTCCAATTGGAACTCTTCAATGCTATAATTTTAATATGTTTCGTTCTGGCGTTTTGTTTTAAAATTCTAAGCAGTTTTTTGAGGTCGTACAATATTAAATTGTCGTCAATAAAAATTACTTCCGGTTTTGATTTTGCTATTATGTCAAAACTGTCTTTAATATCAAAGCATACATCTGCGAGGTAATTTTTTGACCGAATTTCAATCAAAGTGTTGTAAATGGAGGTCATTTCTATTGGATTATTTCCTATGATCAGAACTGGTATCCGATCTCTCTTAATACCTAATACTTCCATCCAATAATCATTGGCGATTGTCTGTGATGTGTTTAACATGGCTGCTTATTTATTAGTTAAGTACAATTATTTATAAATAAGATTATGCAAAGATAAAGTATTGCATTATATAAATACAAATTTTCTACAAATTTTGTTTTGCATTTATATTAGTCTTTAACTGAATTATAAAAGTTTTGTTTCAGGATTTTTATAATAGACTTTAACAAAAACTCATCATTCTAACAGTGTTACTTTTAGATGTAAGGTTTAACTGGCTGATGCACAAAATATTATTGCAACGTGAACGGGCTTATTTAATTTTATAAAAATCAAGATTGCATAAAACTTTGGAGTCAAAACAAAATAGGAACCCTTTATTTTATTATTCTTTTTGTTGCTACCTGGTTGCCGGTTAAATATTTTTAGGTTTAGGATTTGAAGGTATGAAAAGTCAAGAATTTCAATCGTGACAATTAGTGCGAGAATTAATCTATAAAGTATATCGGTTGACACATAACCTTGAATTCACAAAAAAATGTATGCATAGAATCAAATTCGTGACACCGCTGGCTCATTGAGGCATGATATTATCGGGGAAGTTAAAGTTGAATCAACTTCCGGCAGAAATGCAAACTCTATTTCTCAATTAATTACTTCTTTGTCCGGTATTAGTGATCTTTGAAGTTTTATCGCCGAAACCATAACCAATAATCTATTCGCTAATCCTCTTATAGGTTTTGTAACAAGTTTTTTCACTAAAGGAAAATTGATATTTAAATTAAGAGCAATATTTTTTTGTTACTATGATCAAAACTATATTTATCAAATTATACATATTCTGAAAATATGAGAAAACTACTACTATTAGTTATATTATTAATTTGCATCATCGCAAGTTCTAATGCTCAGGAAGTGGAGTTTGGCGTCAAGGGCGGATTGAATATTTCTACCTTAGGGAAATCAGATCTGGGTTATGTGTCAAGGATTGCATATCATTTGGGCGGAACGGCAGAATTTATCACCACTCCATTTTTCAGTATTCAAACAGAATTGATGTATTCACTGCAAGGGGCTGCAATAGATCGATCAAGACAGGTCTATTTAAATTATCACTATTTAAACATCCCGCTATTTGTCAAGGCCTACTTTTACGAAGACGCCAGTTTTGAAATAGGTATTCAGTATGGTCTTTTACTCAAGGCAGTGGATAAAAACGAATTTTATACAGAAGATCGCACGGATGAGGTCAATAACAGTGATTTTGCGGCCGTATTTGGATTGGCGTACAAATTGAATGAAAAATTTACTTTTGGATTTAGATATAATCTTGGTATCACAAATACTGCCAAACAAGATATCATTTATGAAAAGCGATTAACGAACAAAGTACTTCAGATATCAATTGGGTATATTTTTTAGTAATAGGAAATGTTCGAAACACTCCGGAGTTACGTTGACGCAACTTTTAATTATAACTACATACGTGCCTGACGATAGGCAGGGATAGGGATGTACTCATATTTTTAAATATTTCAATTTGACGCCAACTTAACAATTAAACCTTAGGCATTTTACTCCAAACACTTGTCGTCAAGAATTTTCAATACTTCCTCGGCATTTTCCCGGTAGCATGCAACACCCACTTAATGCACTTATGCGCAAAGTCAACAGGTTTACAAAACATCATCGGACAGCCGGTGGGAATAAGGTTAACGCCATTTTCTTTGCAAAATATTTCAGCTTCTTCTGAATAACTTCCTCCATCAAAAGACTTGTGTATCCATGCATGTTGAATACCCAATGTTGCACATTCCTGCACCACTGTAAGCGTTACTTTAGAATTGGTTCCAATAACCACACCTTCAATTTTTTCAGGTACAGATGCCAGGTTTGGATAACAAGGATCGCCATCAATTTCTTTAGCGTTAGGATTTATGGCAAAAACATTATATCCGGTCTTTTTTAGTTTTTCATAAATATAATTAGCGGCATCTTTTTTTGTGGATGAAACTCCTGCAACAGCAATGTTTTTTAATTGAAGAAATTGTTCGGCAGATTCTCTAAGGGTTGGCATGTTAAAAATCTTTTTGTAATCATAAATCTTAGGCATTCCCAATAATCTGATCAATCAGGCTCAATTTTTCATACCAGTCAAATGAAAATGTTGTATCGGATTCCATCAGATAATTGATGAGGACTTTGGCTTTTTCAAGGACATTGCGAGCGCTGATGGGGTCACCGCTTTCATGATATATCTGACCTTCCTCGAAAAGCAATTCTGCGATCATCTTCAGGTATAGATTATCGAATTGTTTTTCATTTTGTAGAAAGTCCAACAATTCATCCACATCGATAGATTTCAACACTTTTGGTTCCAAATCAATCATTCCTTTATACACATCATCGATTTTATTTAACGCATCTCCAAAATTGCCTTCCCTTTTCAAGCCAACGATTGCCGTAAGGAATTTTCCAAATTCCTCAACCATTCTCATTATATAGTCGCGTTGTATCATGGCCTTGGGTTATAAATACTGTTTGGTTTGATCGGCAAGTAAAATCGAGGACAGGATATTCTGTGCGAAATCATGACCATAGGAATTTAGTGTATCAATGAGTTCTTTTTGCTTTTCCTTTAACTTCTTATCGGAATCAATTATTCTAACTACTTCCCTATATTCAGCAATTTTTAATTCGTTCTCCAACGCTTGTACGATTACAGCTTTAAAAGGCGCCATCTGGGCTTCTGTCACCTCATCCGGCAAGCCAAAATGCTCCAACTCATCTATGGCAATATGTAGCACCTCTTTACCCTGTCTTTTACAGGTCTCCATCATATTTTTTGACCCTTTTGCTTCGCGTAGCGCCCAACTGCTTTGGTCATACTTTATCTTCCCGATCTGGCTTATCTTCTGATTATCAGCGCCAAATAATCGTTCTAAAATAATAATAGCACCTGATTTCCATGCCTCAAGGTCAAAGTCTTCGGCGTCCAGTTTATTAATTTGTTTTTGCAATAATTGAATTTCTTTCCTTTCAGTCATATCAGTTCAATTTTATAAACACAGTAAGTCACGAATTTATGTATTTTCTCATTTAAGCATTTACCTATTTCCACCAAAATAATGGTAGAATTATAAATAGCAAATCTCTTCGATGAATTACTTTTTAAAAACCGGTTTATTCCCATACGTTAAATATCGCCACAACCACTCCACCGGTCCAAAATAATATCGGTTTAGCCAATAATGACTAAATAAAAGTAACACTGCCCATATTACAACTACGATCATCAGTTGTTGTCCTCGCTCAATGGAGCCAAACAATCCAAAACCATGACCATAAAATAAGGTGGTACAAATCAAGGTCATTAAAAGGTAACTCGTGAAAGCTAATTTGCCTACTTTAGCCAACAGGTTCAATTTAATAACTTTGCTTAAAAGCATTAGAATTGCAATATATCCTACTGCTACAAATAAACTTCCGATATAATTCCATTGTGATCCGAAAAACATAGCATACTCAATAGTCCATCCTGAGGTGAAATTTTTACTTATTCCGAATACTATTAACAAAAATCCAATAGGTAAAGTGGCTGCAGCCAAAATAGTATAAACTTTTCGGCTTAACTTACCACCAAGTATTCCCAGTTTATAAAAACTCATGCCGATCAGCATCATCGCGAAAGCCCGCCAACCCATCCAGATTAAAAAAATGAATGTCTCCATTTTAAATGTTTCCGGAATCCTCCAATTTAATTGGTCACTAATTCCCCCGGTCAATGCAGTTATTTCCCTGTCGATTGCTACCTTTCCCGGTGCCCAGGTATTATTCACGCTGCTAACTGCCTCCGGAGGCCACATTTCCATAGATGTTCCAAACAGCCAGTAATTAAATGAAGGAATGAAAAAGATCATCAACCCGATAGAAATCAACACCCAAGGTG
>DAOVVI010000024.1 GCA_030637245.1 Cyclobacteriaceae bacterium | reverse complement strand
ACTACTTAAACAAACAAAGCAAAGAACCATTACCTAGTATTTGTCAAAATCACTAATATTCCAGCTGTAACATTATTATGATAGGTCCACCGGGTTCTGGCAAAACCATGCTTGCCAAAAGACTGCCAAGCATATTGCCACCATTGACCTTGCAAGAAGCCCTGGAAACCACAAAAATTCATTCCGTGGCAGGAAAGCTTGGCCCCGATGCCAATCTAATTTCAAAAAGACCTTACAGAAGTCCTCATTACACGATTTCTGATGTAATCATAGTATGAGGTGCTAATTGTTTTAAACAATAAATTACCTTTAACACAACTATATGATTAATTATATTTTCTCAATCGGTAATACAGCCTAATGCAGTAAATGTATCTTTCTTAGTCGGTAATCAGGATCATTGAGAATCCCTTAAAATGGTCAATGACAGAAACATACTACCTTAGGATATAATTATCCTTTGCCATCATTCCTCGAAAACATTTCATGCCTCAACGTTTATAAGACGATAAAGTGATAATTTAAGAATCATTCATCTGGAACTTGGACTTAAATATTATTCAGAAGTATTTCAACTACAACAGCATCACCTTTCCTCAGATGTGAAAGAAGTTTATCAAGTGGCGGTCGCTCTTTTACTGCACTTTTTTTATTTTTGAAAATCTTCTCACAACCGTACTTTTCTAGTTCAGAAATTTGAAGTTCCAACTTTTCATCATGTGTCGAAACCCGTGCGTAACCTACCTTCGTTTGAGTTCAATTAAACGTTATTCCGTGAAACTCATTCATGAGACGAGATTATGAGACTAAAGGTAAAAGTATTAGTAAGAATTTAAAGGTTTCATTTATCGGTCGTTTACTAAAACCAAACATCAATGCTCAATCATTTCACATTGATCCTACTCACCAGCTCCATTTTATTCGTTGCATTCGTTTTGTGAAACATATTGAGCACATGACTCTTCACTGTCTTTAAAGAAATATTTAATTCACTGGCGATTATTTTATAAGGTTTTCCTGTGCTCAACAATTCTAAAATTTCCATCTCCCTGGAAGTCAGGTAATATTTCTGACAATTGTTTCTAAAGTGCATGGTTTCAGAGGCCTGGTCAGCAGGTTCTTTGTTATTTGATTTCAGTAATGATCGTTTTTTAAGATCCGCTAACATCCAAAGACTTAATACGCTTATGGACAAACTAAAAAAAGTATAGATCATCAGTGTAAGCTCAGTTGAAATGTTCATATTTTATCAAATTTTTTTTCTTGATATTTCTTTTAAAATGAATTGAAATGGATGCCATTTTATATCCATTTGATCCTTTCCATATCATATGAATTCAAATGTCTCTATATGACTTTTAAGTTATTGTACATCAATAAATTAACATCATAATATAGGAGGCATAAAACCAAAAACCAAGCACATAATAAATAAAATGAAGCATCCAGTCATTTATCTATAAACCTGTTCTCCTTTGGTTTTAGCAAAGCAGCTATTTCCTGTTTGTGTTCTATGATAAATTGTTCAATTAACCATGATACCAGGTATCCGATTTTCAGTTTCTTTCTGACCTTAATCTGCCTTAGGAGGTCATGGATATCTGAATCGATATATACACATCCTTCAGTGTTGTACTCATTCCGTTGGTTGATCTTTGAAATCAGTTCAAGCAAGTCAGATTTATCAGATGTAGTCTTAGAAGACTTCTTTTTATTCGTGGGCCTGTGATCGCCTTTTTTATCAGAAGAAGTGATTGGTTTTGATTCAATACCATCACCCTTTAATTCCCTGGCCAGGGCTTTAATATCAATTTTCTCCATCGTGTTTCTTGATAATAGTTAAATGATGATTATGAATGACATCAAAGGTCTTTCGAACTAACTCCTCTATTTCCTCAGGAATGGATAGCGTATCAATACGCTGAAAGGCCACCCGATCCGGCAATTCAGGGGATACCCTTCCGAATTTTTTTAACACCTCATTGACCTGTGACTTGATTTCATATCGGACACCTGCTTTCAAGCGGTTTGGAATAAAAGCGATAGGCACAGTTTTATTAAGATGTTTTACAATCTGTGCAAATACCAGTGTGGACTCAAAGGATACTTTGTCATATGCAAATGGACAGATTACCAAATCAGCGTATTGATAGATGGGAATTAATTCATTGTCATCCATTTTCCCAGGCAGGTCAATGATCACATGTCCATCAACCTGGTTGAGTTTATCTTTGAAGTTTTTAAATGCTTCCAGTTCCAGGTCTAATACTTCGTACAATGGGGGATTATCGAGGTTAGCCCGGTCTCGATTCCAGAGCGATGATATGCTACTTTGAAAGTCCAGGTCCAGGATCAGGCATTCAGATTCCTGGTACAAGGCTAGATAGTTAGCCAGTAAGATACATAGTGTAGATTTTCCTACACCGCCTTTTTGATTTCCGATTACGATATTCATAATGTTTATAGTTTAATGGTTTTTCGTTTGTTGTCTTTATCTTCTTTTGGTCGTTGCTGAGCTTCGGCCATAATACCAATCAAGGCTTCCAAAATGCTTTCTTTTGAGGAATGACCCAGCAATTCATTGTTAGTAGATAGATCCGTCATAGTATTAATATGAGGAATTAGCTCTGGTGAAATAGATGGAGGTCTTCCCAATAATTTCTCCACTTGAATGAGTGCCGGTTCCGCAGGAATAAACAGGAAAATTCGTTGGTCATCTCGCAGCAACCTGTAGTTAAAATGACTTAACCCCTCTTCCCATCGATTGCTTTGATCCAGGTATTCCATGGCAGCCCGATGTGTTTCAAATTTCTGATTGGATAAGATGGAGGAATTAAGTTCATCCGGGTTGATCAATAGCGCTTTACCCAATAGTGATTTGCATGATGCATCATTCATCTTAAACTCAGAAGCAATATGCAAACGCTGGTAATATCTTAGTTTTTTTAATTCCTCCAGTGAGAGCTGACTATTTCCAGCGTTCCAGGAATAGGATCCATTGTCATACGTCCTCACCCCAATTTTGGATAACTCTATTTGAAAATCATGGAAGGAGAGATTTGGCTGCTTTGCCATTTCACGGACCAATTCAGTTACCCGTTTTTCTTGTGGTGCGGAAAACAGTTCAGCTAAGCCCAGGATCTGAGAACCTTTAAACACAGTTTTCCCAGGATGGTCGATAATTGTGTAACCGTAAGGTGTGTCATATCCCTGCTTCCGGTGAAAAACAATATTCACTCCAAATTTCTTTTTCATAAAATCTGCCCATTGATCATCAATTTTATCAATAGCATATTTTCTAATAATTGCCGTCAACTGACGAGCTCTTTTTTTGGGAAAGACATATGCATTCATCCGCTCCTTAATAGGTCCTGCTTCCAATAGCAGCTGCACGTTTCCATATTTGATCATGGATAGTTTGCCACCAACTTCCTGGACTTTAAACCCCTTCAATTCCAGGAGCAACTTAAACTGAGGCAGGGTCGAGAACTGATATTTCATTGCTTCAGCCAGGCATTGATCAGCTTCGTAATGAGGGTCACGCATCAGAATTTCATGCATGACCTTTTGAGAGCGCAGCTTTTCAAAACGGTCATCCACCTTTTTGCCATCTCCATCAACTCTTGTGGATATCAAATGAATGTGTCGATGATTGGTATCAGTGTGGTGATAAATTAAAAAAGGGTTGCTTCCATATCCCATAGCCTGGAGATATTGTACCCCAATATCACTTAGTTTATCCAGGGGATAGTCTTTTCCTTTTGCCGAGATCACCGCATGAAATTGAATCTTTTTTATCCGCGTATTACTACAGCAAAATGCCTTCAGGTAATTGACATAATCAGCCTTGGTCGGATTGGCATTCAAGGCCAGGCTACCAAAGTTTTCAGCACGTAACAGTTCACTGTCACCGGCATCATTTTTCCGTTCGTTATAGTGAATGCCTGCAAAGTTGCTGGCCGATGAAAGGATTTTAACAATCATGATGGATGAGGTAAATGGTGAAAAGCCTGCCCACCGTAGGAGGGCCTGCCCGCGGACGGCGGGGTAATAGCTGAAAGCATACTCAAGTTAGATGAAGAAGGCTTCAAATTAATCTCCCATAACCAGTGACCGGTATTAGATATTAGATAATGCAGGGTATCTAATCCAGGAATACGTTTTAGATAAAACGAAACACAGCTTATGGGTACAGCTAATAGATATTTCGTAATACCATAAACAGTGATATCTAATTCGTAGTACAGCTTATCCATACCAGTAATATCTTTTAGATAAAAGATAAACCCATAACCTGTTTTAGATAAAATGTAAACCAATAAACAGTAATGGATAATCCGTAACCGATAATAGATATTAGCTAACCCATAAACCCGTAATCGATAAAACTTAATATGTAAACCCATAATCTGTTTTAGATATTTCGTAAACCAATAAACAGCGATAGACAATCCGTAACCGATAATAGATATCAGATAATCCATAAACCTTAACCGATAAAAGCTGATATATAAACCCATATTCTTTGTTATATATTATTTACTTAATTGACGTAAAAATACCCTGTGAGCCATGGTAAGGTCACTCGTGACTTTCATATACTTCTCCATAATTTCGTTAAACCTTGTCATGGCATCCTCTGGAAATCTGCCTTCCTTATTATATAAATGGACTTTTTTGGCAATTTGATTGATGTTATTGCCAATGCGTTCATACTGGTATCCAATCGTATCCAGTTTGTTTTTAAGCTCACTGGTATTGGGGATGACAATCCCATTTCCGATGATCATTTTTCTCAAATAGGCAGATACAGAACGGTAACCGGATGATTCATATTCAGCTGTAAACAAGTTATAATCACCATTGGTGACGTAAAACTTCAGTACCTGGTCTGTGTTGTTTTTGTTATTTGGTTGATGTTTCATGTATGATTTCTATTAATTGATATTTCTCCCTCGAAGTAGTTAAAATCCGCCGAGTTGCGAGGCAAAGGATTCCCCCGATGGAGTCGGGGCAAGATGTTTTTGGTCCAAAAAACACATCTTGCAACTACACCTATGCAAAATCATATCTCTTGCGCTTCCCGAAAGAATTTTAATTGAAAGTTGTTTCATTTTTCGCGATGGATTATGAAACAATGATATGTACAAAAGCTGATCTGATTACACTTTCTAGGCCTAAGTACCTATGAAAATACACCAAAAGACCTATTGTCCCCTGCCCAGAATGAGCAGAGATTGCAGCCATGGAAATCGCAACATTGATCAAATGGAACAGCATCATCTACGTGCTCTACTACAGCATTAACCTGGCAATAGATTATTACCTGGCCCGGGGAAATCAACATCAGGAAACAATCAAATACTCAATAAAAGATCTGTTAAAGGAGTCTCCGGAAAAGGTAGTGATACAGAATGTTGAGACTGGTAAAGCAGATAGTAAGGGAATTTCAACTATACAACCAACACAAACTATGGAAACAAAATCAATAACATTCAAAGAACCTGTAGAAGATCAGGGTATTCCGTTAGACGAATTCCTGAACAATGCCAGGGGTTTCAGCAGTAACATCAACTATTAATTCATTTAAATCATCCAAAATAAATGCACATGAAAAAAGTAAAATCATTCTTCATCGTAGTATTGGCATCAACAAAACTGGTCCTGGCACAGGGAGCTTTAGGCATCGATGCCGCATCATCAGAACTCATCACCTATGTTGACCCGGTTGCTAACATGATCTTAATTGTTGGCGCCATTGTCGGATTAATCGGTGGGGTACGGGTCTATATCAAATGGAACTCCGGTGACCAGGATGTACAGAAGGCGATAATGGGATGGTTTGGATCCTGCCTGTTTTTGATTGTGGTAGGTATTGTCATCAAAGCCTTCTTCGGCGTCTAGTGGCGCGGCCACGGCGTATTGGGGCGAGGCCACGACAGGTAAATATGAATATAACATATAAAATGCTCAAAGCTCAATTACGATAATGAAAAACAATCAGCCAACATATCAAGTGTACCGGGGACTTCAAAAGCCGCTGGTATTTAAATCGTTCAAAGGCAGGTATATCTATTGGGGATTGGGAAGTATTTTACTGGCATTAATAACAGCCATGCTAATTTCTTCACTAATAAACATCCTGGCAGGCATGGCAAGTATGACCGTGATCCTAGCCACCGGATTAGGAACTACCGCCTACTATCAGCAACGCGGAACCAAAATAATCTTTAAAGGAACAGCGCTTATTCCGAATAACCTTGCCTTCGACAGGCAGGCCCGCCTTGGCGGACAGACAATAACTCATGAAAACTAAACAACTATTTAACTCCCCATATCTTGGTATTGATACCAATGCATACAGTCATGTATTTACAAAAAATGGTGACTATTCTGTTATCATAAAAATGCAAAACCCAGTGTTGCAGTATGCAGCAGATCATGAAGCCTATGATCAATACCATCAGCTTATGGATAACATCATCAATATCCTGGGGTCAGGCCATACCATCCAAAAGCTGGATATATTTCATGAACAGAAATTTAATAGTTCAACCCGCCACGCCTGCCAGCCCCGTCACAGCGGGCAGGCATCACCGAACTTCCTGGATCAACATTATTACAATCATTTTGAGGGCCGAAGATATTCAACACACACGACCTACCTGATCCTCACAAAAAACGAAAAGCGAAATCACTTTTTTGACAGCGACCCCAAAGGATTTGAAAACTTTCTAAGCAAAGTGGAAAAAGTCATGACAGTACTGGAATCATCCAGGTGTTCACCTCAAGCGTTAGGCGAAGCAGCCATAAAACAGTTGATTCGTCAGTTCCTCACCCTTCACTTTGATGAGATACCGGGTAGCTACCACAACCTTGAATGCACAACTGACCATATACGACAAGGAACCGGCTACATAAAAAGCAACACCCTGATCGACATCGACCAAATTAATCTGCCATCCACCTTGCAGCCAACTACCAGCATGCACGAACCAGGCTTTCCACTTCCTGTGGATATGATGCATTTCCTATCAAACATTAGCGGATACCAAAGTATGGTCTATCACCAGGTTATTACCATTCCAAACCAGGAGGCCATCCTGAACAAACTAAGAATGAAACGAAAACGTCATATCTCCATACCAGATCCGGCCAACATGTTAAGTGTAAAGGACATCGATGCCGTATTGGAAGACATTGCCCAAAACAACCGCATATTGGTTCATGCCCACTACAACATTCTTATCAAAGCAACCCAAAAGCGCCTTAGCCAAACAACCAATACTATTGAGTCGCAGCTTTTCAAACTGGGCATTATACCATCAGCAAATGACAGCAACCAGCTGGAATTATTCAGGACCATATTGCCAGGCAATACCGGGGAACTTAGTTCCTACAATCAATTCCTGACCTCAAGCGATGCAGCCATCTGCCTGATGTACAAAGAACGGTTTCCAATCAATGAAGACTCAACCTTTCAAATTCATCTGACAGATAGAAAGGGAATACCAATTGCCATTGATACCAATGATCAACCCTTGCAGCAGGGAAGGATCAACAACCGGAACAAGTTTGTGCTCGGACCATCAGGGAGTGGAAAATCCTTTTTCATGAACCACCTGGTCAGACAATACTACGAATACGATATGGACATTGTCCTGGTGGACACCGGCCATAGCTATGAAGGATTGTGCCACTATTACAACGGGCAATACATCACCTATTCTGAAGACAGGCCCATCACCATGAATCCTTTTCGAATTACAAAGGAGGAATTCAACGAAGAAAAAAGGGAATTCCTTAAAGCGCTAATTGGCCTGCTATGGAAGGGAGCAGATGGCACCCTAAGTCAGATAGAAGATACGATGCTCAGCAAAGTGATCCATCAGTATTATGAGGCCTTCTGGCAAAAGAAAATATCGAATCTGGGCTTCAACAGTTTCTACGAACTATCAACAATGCAGATTGCAGAAATTGCCAAAGCAGAAAACATTCCCTTTGACCTGGAAACCTACAGATTTGTCTTGAAGAAGTTTTACAAAGGAGGTCACTATGAACATATCCTGAACAAGGATATGGAAGCTTCCTTATTTGATGCCCCTTTTATTGTATTTGAGATCGACGCCATTAAAGAACACAAGATCCTTTTTCCGATCACCACATTGATCATCATGGATGTGTTCCTGCAAAAGATGCGTCTCAAAACAAATCGTAAGTGTCTGATCATAGAAGAAGCCTGGAAAGCCATTGCCAGTCCGATGATGGCCGGATACATTTTATATTTATATAAAACCATCCGAAAATATCGAGGCGAAGCCATTGTGGTCACCCAGGAGCTGGACGATATCATCGGAAACGACATCGTCAAGGAAAGCATCATCAGTAACAGCGATTGCCTGTGCCTGCTTGACCAGTCCAGGTTTAAGGACAACTATCAAGGGATAGCCAAGCTCCTTTCACTAAATGAAGTGGAGCAGCGCAAGATCTTTACTATTAACAAACTGGACAACAAAGAAGGAAGGGGCAGATTTAAAGAGGTCTATATCAAACGCGGAGCAAGCGGAGAAGTTTATGGTGTGGAAGTCTCCCTGGAGGAATACCTGACCTACACCACGGAAAGGGCAGAGAAGGAAGCTATTCGGCTTTACTTCAGGGAGCATGATAGTTATGAGGAAGCAGTCAAAGCATTTGTTATCGATTTTGAGAAGTCTGGACTGGAATTGCATGAATTTGTGGAGGAGGTTAATAGTGGCAGTAGCAGTAAGCAGTAAGCAGTAACAGTGAAAGGTAGAAATTTCAAATAACAAACTGGCATGCCGAAGGCATGATACAAAAAAAAACGAAGAACAATAACCCTGAACCTTGAACAATGAATATTGAACCAAAACGTCATGAAAACTAAACTAATCCTTCTAATCCAACTATTGGCATTCAACATTGCTATGGCGCAACAACTCGTCTTTGACCCAGCGGTGGTATCGACATTGGTATTAAACCATACAGCCCAGCAGACTGCCTTGAAAGACATTAAGAACAGCGAAGCTGAAATCGCTACGGCCCAAAAGGTCATCGCTGTGCAGATGAGCTACATCAAAGAGCTGGAACAAAAGATGTACAACTCCCTGAAAAATGTATCCGTAGTAATCATGGGCGCAAAAGACATCATTTATGCTTCCCGGATTGCAACAGATATTGGTATATACCAGCAGCAGATGCTTGAAATCGCCACCGGTGATCCAATACTTTTGGCCGTAGCGGTAAAAACAGAAGCAGCCTTAATCCAGCGAACTGCTGACCTGTTTACCTACATCTATACGGTCGCCATCATTGGCGGAGACATCAACCTGATGAACAACAAAGAACGTCTGGACATCATCAAACATGTAGTTCGAGAATTACGCATCATGCGGGGCATGGCCTACGGAATTGTCCGAAGGATGCGGGTAGCCCGGTATGCCGGAGTGATGAAGACCCTGAATCCCTTTAAGTTGAACTATCCCAACAACGGGGCTGCCATTGTAAAATCCTTACTCGATGAATTCAAATAAACATGCGAAAGATTATCTTCATTTTATTCATAAACATATTCACCACCCAAGTCGCATTTGGCCAACAGATCGTCAATGACAAATACAAACGCAGACAGATGGAAAGCATGGTCATAACAAGATGGGGGAAGTTCAAGCCAAAATGGTATTATATACTATTCCACAATAAATATCGAAAAGGAGAGGATCGGAGAACGATGCTGCAGCTCCTCCCAACAATAGCGTCAATTACCATTACAGAAGAACAATCCAACCAGGAAAAAGAAGATACAGACCAACTTTATCAACAAGCCTTGTGGATAACTTCCAACAGAACGCTTGGACCTGTTTATCATCTGTATTATAAACCAAAGATACAGAAGCTTAACCTGGAAATTGATATACTCATTGCCAGATCACAACAAGAAAATGTTGATCCCACAGTAATTGAAACCTTTCAATATGAGCGGACAAGATTGAATGAACAAATTGACATACTTCGCAAAGGCTTTCTATCACAGGGAGAAAGTACCAAAGGCATGGAAGAGATAGAGCAAGAGTTGAAGCGACTAAAAGGAATGATCCATAGTTATCGAAACCATCAGCGCATCCTGAATAAATACATACAACCATGAGAGAAATCATCGACAAAAATATCCTGGATTTGTTCCAGGGCTTGTTCCTGGCGATTACCGATCACCTGTCCGTTTTTATTAATGACGCCCAGGCCCTGACCGCCATATTCATGTTGCTCTATTTTGGCATCAAAGCTTATGGAATGATGGTCGCAGATGAACCCCTTCAAATTATGCCATTGCTCCGCCCGTTTGGCCTGGCCATGGT
>DAOVVI010000203.1 GCA_030637245.1 Cyclobacteriaceae bacterium | reverse complement strand
ATCAAGCATTTTTTTAATATCGCCATGATAGTTATTCAAAAACTCTCCTTCCAATAATTTTAAGTCTCCTCTATATCTCAAATACGACATGAAGAAAGTATTGTTTGGCTTTAGTTTACGATAATAATCCACATATTTCCTTTTATCATTCAAGTCTAGCGTATCGATTGAGTTTATTATTTTATTAATGGAGTTTTCCTTAACTTTTTGTTTTGTTTCTATTGGCAGATCATTTTCTAACGTATTGTAGAGACTATCCAAATAAAAAGCGCCGCTTAGTATATGTTCGCTTAATCTGATTCTATCTTCCCATGCGCCTTGATAGTTTAGAAGGATTTCATTCCTTTTACCATATTTGACAGTCAGGTACCGCTCAGTACCTTTTATTCCAATAAATGTCGCCAGATTTTCATTAAACCTGACACTGTCTTTTACAAACAATGTGCCATGCGTAAGTTCATGAATGAGCAATTCAGCAAATCCTGCTTCATCATCATTGAGCATATTTGACAAAATAGGATCCTGAAACCATCCTAATGTTGACCAGCCGCCGGCGGTTCTTATGTTAGTATCCAGACCTTCAGCTTTTAATTCTGCTTCCAATGCAATAGCTTTCCGCTCATCAAAAAATCCTTTATATGAGAATGTACCGATTAGTGGAAATCTCCATTCCTTAGATTCCAGTTCAAATGGTTTGCAAGCAGTGACAACAAACATAAGCTCTTTGCCTTTTTGGTCATACACTGTAGAATAATTCTTTGAAAAATTTATTCCCAACGAATCAAAGGCAAATTTCTTAATTTCATCAACCAGCCTAAGGTTTACTTTTAGTGAGTCGGGGAAATTTGGATCATTTAGTACTTCTATGTTTGGTCTGGCATTTCTTACAATTTCCAGTTGACCCTTTCCCTGGGTAAGCCCGTATAAAACCAACTCGTAATTAATCGCCAGAAAAACTATGATAAAGAAAAATAATACCAGAAAAATCTTTTTGATAAGTGACATGTATAAAATGTTTATATCCGGGATTTCATTAAAAAAGTATTCTAATAATCAAGAACTCCAAAGTTTTTTACCTCCTTATTCAATCAATTCCATATTCTTAAAAAAGCAGTTTTGATATTGAACAATGAAGTCTTATTTTCACATCCCGAAAATATAAAAAATACCTGTAAATGAGCGACAATAAAGAAAAACTAAAAGCCCTTCAACTCACTTTAGACAAACTTGACAAAACATATGGCAAAGGCACCGTAATGAGGCTCAGCGATGAGCGGGTTGTTGATATCCCTGCTATATCAACAGGTTCCCTAGGCCTGGACATTGCCCTGGGAATTGGCGGAATTCCACGAGGAAGGGTTATTGAGATATATGGGCCTGAATCATCAGGTAAAACCACGCTGGCAATGCATTGTATTGCAGAGGCTCAGAAAAAAGGAGGACTTGCCGCTTTTGTTGATGCAGAACATGCTTTCGATAAATTTTACGCAGAAAAGTTAGGTATTGATACGGAAAATTTATTGATATCCCAGCCAGACAATGGAGAACAGGCACTCGAAATAACTGAACACTTAATCCGGTCAGGTGCAATAGATATTATTGTAATCGACTCTGTTGCGGCGCTTGTACCGCGAGCAGAATTGGAAGGCGAGATGGGAGATAGTAAGATGGGACTGCAAGCCAGGTTGATGTCACAGGCATTGAGAAAGCTTACCGGAACCATTAGTAAAACCGGTTGCTCATGTATTTTCATCAACCAATTGAGAGAGAAGATAGGGGTGATGTTTGGAAATCCTGAAACCACCACCGGGGGAAATGCTTTGAAATTTTATGCTTCAGTTCGACTGGATATACGGAGAATTGGTCAAATCAAAGAAAGCGCTGATAATATTATGGGCAACAGGACCAGGGTAAAAGTTGTAAAAAACAAAGTTGCTCCTCCGTTCAAGGTAGTTGAGTTTGATATCATGTATGGCCTTGGCATTTCTAAAAGTGGTGAAATCCTTGACATTGGAGTGGAATTAGATATTGTACAGAAATCAGGTTCGTGGTTTTCGTATGACGGAAATAAGCTCGGACAGGGAAGAGATTCAGTTAAAATTCTGATCGAAGATAACCCTGAGTTGATGGAAGAGCTTGAAAAAAAGATAAAGGATAAAATAAATCCCCAAACTAAACAGGAGGATTAGTTTCAGCATTAGTAGAAAATAAATCCATTACGATCAGGAAATCAAGCAGCAAATTTTGATATTGTTTACGTGTTGCGTGTTACTTTTGGCCATTAGCCATAGCTATTGATTATCAGTATTATTTACAATTCCTCAATATCAACCCAAGCTTTCTTTGCCCAGCTTTCCATTCCTTTTTCTGCTAGCTGAACTCCTTTCGCACCTTCTTTCAATGTCCATGGAAATGGATCGTCCTTGACCACATGTTTCAGGAATAACTCCCACTGGACTTTAAATGCATTTTCATGAACTTCCTGCTCCGGCACTTTGGCCCACCCGCCCTGGAAATCTATAGGTTGAGCAATATCCGGATTCCAGACAGGTTTCGGTGTATTGCCATAATGCTGAATATAGCATTCTCTTAATCCAGCCACTGCCGAGCCTTTGGTACCATCAACATGTAATGTCAACAAATCGTCACGTTTTACACGGGTAACCCAGGAAGAATTGAAATGAGCAATGATGCCTCCTTCTAATTCAAAGGTAGCATAAGCAGAATCGTCTGCCGTGCATTTATATGTATTGCCATTTTCATCCACGCGCTCTTTGATGTGTGTGGCGCCAAGACATGAAACAGCCTTCACCTTTCCGAAAATATTATCCAGTACATATCGCCAATGGCAAAGCATATCAACGATGATCCCTCCGTCATCTTCTTTGCGGTAATTCCAGGATGGCCGTTGAGCCGGAATAGTATGGCCCTCGAAAACCCAATAACCAAATTCACCTCTTACGGATAGAATTTCGCCAAAAAAACCATTTTGTATCAGCCGTTTCAATTTCAACATTCCGGGCAACCAAAGTTTATCCTGAACAACTCCGTTCTTAACTCCCGCCTTCTGGCAAATATCATATAATTCCAATGCAACTTTTGTTTCTGTGGCGGTTGGCTTTTCACAATATACATGTTTACCAGCAGCCACAGCCTGCTTCACTGCATCGGCCCTTCTGCCTGTGACTTGCGCATCAAAATAGATCTGATAATCAGGGTTATTCATCACTTCATCCAGATCAGTTGTGATTTTCTGCACACCTGACATCTCCCTCAATTTTTCCAGCTTGGCCATATTGCGTCCTACCAAAACCGGATCTGGCATGATTGCTTCATCAGGACTGATCTGTACACCCCCCTGCTTGATGATCTCCACAATCGATCGCATCAAATGCTGATTGGTGCCCATTCGGCCAGTGACACCGTTCATTATAATTCCTACCTTATGTTCTTTCATATTTTTAGCTTTTAGCTATCAGCGTTAAGCTTCAAACTTATTCCTTAATTTTTATTTTCGAATACCAACTATCATTTCCTGTCTTCCGTCTCCGGTCGTCCAACTTCATGCCCCTTTTACTTTAATTCACTTACAGAAAAATTAGCATATTTGCTGCACCTTGTCCACATGTGGCGAAGTCCTATTCTACCTTCGGTAATTTGTGGGTGATCTGAATAATCCCAGTTAAAAAGTTTCGATTTTCCATCCCCTTCCACTTTCATAAAAAGTTTGGCCCCTCTTTTCACAATGGTTATATGATACTTTGTTCCCGGAATAAATAATTCACTGTTTTCATAACTTTCCCCCACTCGGGTGTCACTTCCGAAATTTTTTCCCGGCATAACGGGATAACGCCTTGCCCGGATATAATCAACTTTTTTTTCGGCATCGTCATTCGTAAATGCAGCATAACTGATATGGAGCAAATGCATATTAGTAAAATATATTCGCATATAAGGAATAGTCCTGAGATGTGACCATACTGAAATATCTTTTGTATATGGACCTTCTCCTTTTCCGGTGGCTTGAATATAGATTATATTCACCGCCTTGTTGATATTATCCATCCGGGTATAATCATACTCAATCTTTAAATCATCGGAAAAAGATTGCTTTGTCCATAGCACCGCATGGCAAGCATCATCCTTCTCTATCGGACCGGCAGAAAAAAGCATCCCATCTTCCATATTTTTAATCCAGGCGCGCTGACCATCCAAAAACCAGCGACTTTGCCAATCTTCATTCCCAGAATCAGAAAAGACCTCCTCCCATGGAAGCGTCAAATGTGCCTCGAATTCTGATTCCTGCGCTTTCGCTAAATATGGAATCGCCGAGGCTATTAAAAATATAAATAATTTAAGTTGAATAGATATGATACGCATACTAGCTATAATTGAGGTAAGCATATTTTATTTTATCTAAAAACTCATGCTGATCTTCTGCCCAATGCTTATTTGAAAATATCTCTACCTCATTAAATCCATCAAATCCTGTTTTTTCGACCCAACCTCTGATCTGCTTCACATCGATGCATCCGTCTCCCATCAAGCCACGGTCATTGAGCATATCCACCGTAGGACTTACCCAATCGCAAATATGGAAAGCAAACAAATTTTCATTTTTGCCACATCGATATATCTCTTGCTCCAGGTGTGGATCCCACCAAAGGTGATACACATCCACAGCCACACCTACATAATCGGAATTAAAGTATTCCGCCATATCGTTGGCCTGCTCCATCGTATTGACGCCTGAACGGGTATCTGCATACATCGGATGCAATGGCTCAATGGCTAATTTCACACTGGCATTTTCTGCATAAGGCAGTATTGCCTCAATTCCCTCCTTTATCTGATCTCGTGACTTTTCCAATGAAATTCTCGGCTCTGCTCCACAAACAAGGACGACCATTGGACAACCTAATGCTTCCGCTTCATCTATTGCTAATCGATTATCAATGAGCGCTTCTTTTCTTTTAATGGAATCTATGGATGGGAAAAATCCTCCGCGTACTAAACTAATAATTTCCAATCCGCTGGCACGCAACATATCACCTGT
>DAOVVI010000046.1 GCA_030637245.1 Cyclobacteriaceae bacterium | reverse complement strand
CCACCTTGTCGATCGGAAGAAAAATAACCCCTTGATCCATCGGCTATTAATGTAAAGTAGTTATCGTTTGCTGTGGTATTTATGGGATATCCCATATTTTTAGGGTTTGTCCACTTTCCATCTTGCAATTCCGTTCTATAAATATCATTTCCACCCATACCATTGTGTCCGTCTGTAGTGAAAAATAGTAATTTCTTATTTGGATGAATAAATGGTGAATCTTCATTATCCTTAGTATTAATTGGACGACCAAGGTTTATGGCTTTTCCCCATGCGCCATTTTCTTTTCGGTCAGATTTGTAAATATCCAAACCGCCATAACCACCAGGTCTGTTACTGGCAAAATAGATCGTCTTATTATCCGCGGTGATACTGGCTGTACTTTCAAGATAAATGGATTGTACATTATTACCTAGCGGTTTAGGCCTGCCCCATACATCACCTTCTTTCTCAATTTGGTAAATGGACCCACTGGATTGATCACCAATGAAAACAAGCATCGTCTGACCATCCGCTGAAATACCCGCTGTTCCATAATTATTTTGAGTCTGAACGTCAACTTTTACCGGCAAACTCCAGGAGCCTGTTTCATTAAATGAAATGTTAATTTCTTCTGCGATTTTTTCGCCCGTTCTGCTTTTTACAGGCTTTAAAACCGTAAATGCCAGGGTACTTTCGTCCGCCGAGAGAACGGGATTATATTCCGTGTACTCTGAATTTATTTCCTTCCCTAAACTCTCAATGACTACATTTTTAGGAATGCGCATAATATTGTATGCATTTTTAGCCAGAGCAATTTTTTTCTCTACAATGCTAAGGGCTCGTTTGTCATTTTTTACCAATTCTAGCTGCCTGTTATAGTTCGTGAGCGCTTGTTCCATCTGCTCGTTATCAGAATAAGCATCTCCCAGGTCGAGGTAATAATTATGTGGTAGTTCTTTAAGCGAGTCGATGTCGATTCTTTCAAAATAAGTCAATGACTTTACCCGGTCATTTACTTCTTTTGACTCTTTCAGACACTTTGCAATTTTATACTCCAGGTTTTCAAATTCTGCTCCGGATTTTTCCAATTCAAAAAATAATTGAAGCGCCTCGTTATAATTTTTGACTTGAAATAACTTTTCTGCTTTATTTCGAACTTTTGAAACATTAATGTCTTGTCCGAAAGTTTGAATTCCAACACTAAGAAGTAAAACCAATACTACAATTTCCTTCATTCTGCACATCATGACCAGATATAATACACTTGAATTAAAGCTTCAAACATAGAATATAAAGTGTTGATTAATAAATGACTTTACACTGAAATATTACAAGGAAATGATGTTTGAGGTAAATATGCTAAAAATGTTAATTCTGGATAGATTTAGGTTTGTTAGATTGATTGCTTTAAAATTCAATTTTACTGTCTGTTCTTCTTCAATCTTGAAATAAAATTATTGATTGTGCCAAAAACAATAGCAAAAGCCACATCAGTGGCGCCATAAGGATTGAAGGAATCCTTGTTCTTCGTGTTCTTGCCACTAATTACGATGAAATTATCGTTCGGTAAAAAATAAGTAGATGGCATATAACCGGATGATATAGTTTCTCCATCTTTATTTATTAAATATGCTCGTTGAAAATTTGAGTCGTAAGTATTGACAGCAAGCAGCTTTGATCCTTTTGTATAATCCATGAAATCCCTTTTTAGAGTTAATAGTTCGTTTGAAGGAACAACTCCATGGATTGACGAATAGACAGATTCGGTCATCAACAAATTATCCTGAGCCATGGCCTGACCAAATAAAATGAGCAAGAAGGAAAAGGTTAAATATTTCATATCAACTCAAATTCCATGTTAATATACGAAATTATTGTCTCAACTTTTAGTAGTATCAAATTATTCAATCCATTGTCAATGTCATGACTTTTCACTGCTACCAGCAAAACATCAAGGCGCCGGGTTGGAATTGGATTTATGAACAGCCTCAATCTCCTTCAAAGCTTTGTCCGGAATAACTACATGAATACTTTTAATATTTTCTTTAAGCTGATCCATCGTTGTAGCGGCAATGATATTGCTACATAAAAAAGGTCTTGTATTTACAAAAGCTAATGACATTTGGGCTGGAGACAGGCCGTATTTTTTCGCAATTTTGATATACATCTCAGCAACCTTGAAGGTATTTTCGCTGGAATATCTTGGCAATTTTGGGAAAAGTTTAATTCGTGAATTTTGAACATCTGATCCGTCATGGTACTTACCTGACAGCATTCCAAAAGCCATTGGCGAATACGCCATTAAGCCAATATTTTCCCGAATAGAAACTTCGGCAAGACCTACTTCAAAACTCCTGTTAAGCAGGTTATATGGATTTTGAATGGTTATTGGTTTTGGTAAACCATTTTGTTCCGCCTTACGTAAAAAATTCATCACTCCCCATGGTGTTTCATTTGACACACCCCAATGTCTGATTTTACCCAGCTTGATCAACTTATTGAGATTACTAATTATTTCCAAGAAATTATCTTCCCATTGCTCCTCTTCATCATACTTATAACCCAATTTGCCAAAATTGTTTACCTTCCTCTCCGGCCAATGTAACTGGTAAATATCCACATAGTCAGTTTGTAGCCTATGCAAGCTTGCATCTATAGCAATATTCAATTGCCCCTTGGAAAAATTTAGTGGATTTCTAATAAAGGATAAACCCATGCTTGGACCTGTTATCTTGGTAGCGAGAATTATCTTTTCTCTGTCTGATCTGCTTTTTAACCATGAACCTATATACCTCTCTGTGGAACCTTGTGTTTCTTTTCTTCCCGGCACACTATAAAGTTCCGCAGTGTCTATAAAATTTATTCCCTGTTCTATTGCGTAATCCAATTGCTCATGAGCCTCACTTTTCGAATTTTGTTCACCAAAGGTCATTGTCCCAAGACATATTTTACTTACTTCTAATCCTGTATTACCTAATTTTGTATATAACATTTATGTTAATTTTGCTTTTAACTTTGCAAACCTATCAGTTAATTCTTTGTTTCAAAAAATTGCCTTATACATTTTACAATGTCACTCAGAGAAGAAATATTAAAAGAACACTCAAAAACCCACACAGTATATCTCGCAAATAAAATAGGCCCAAACCAGGAAGGTTTTGATGAATTGATGGAGCTTTTCCTGGGGGATGAATATCGCGTCACCCAACGAGCTGCCTGGGTGGTAAGCCATTGCATCGATGCTCATCCCTGGCTAATCAAAAAGCACCTGAAATCCATCATAGAAAATCTACAAAAGCCTGTACATGTAGCTGTAAAACGAAATACGGTTCGAATTCTTCAATTCATGGAAATACCTGAAGAATTAATGGGCCTTACAGCAGAAATTTGTTTTAATATCCTTAATTCGGGAAAAGAACCAGTTGCCGTAAAAGTATTTGCAATGACAGTTCTATTCAATATTGTTCAAGTTTATCCGGAGCTTAGTGAAGAACTCGAAATCTCTATTGAAGAGCAGATGCCATTTTGTTCAGCCGGTTTTAAAAGTAGAGGAAGAAAGGTATTGAAAGCATTATCAAAAATATGAATCCAGACTTCAAGCATTTAGCTGCGAGCCATTAGCTTTAACTTTTAGTAAAAGTTAAAAAGCACTTTCTTTCTGAACTTCCCTGCCTTCCCGGCAGGTGGGCGTCTTCTGGCTTCCAATAAATACCAAAAATATCGAACCAATATTCATCATCTTTGTTGCATTACTAAAGTTAAATAAATTTTATTCGTAATTTTAAACTTATGGATTCATCCTTCATTCAAAAAATATATCAAAAGCATAAGGGCTGTACCAAATGTCCTTCAACAGTGTTAGTTCCACAGTTTTTCACTGATCTGTTAGGTATTCTTTTCCCGAACTTTGCAAGTTCTCCTGTCTTGGATTTTATGGAATTTCAGAAAAGAATACAGATGATCAATATGGAAATGGTTCAGATTCTTTCGAGGAACCCAAGTGAAGAAGAGTCTGATCCCATGAAACAATCTGAAGGTTTTTTTGCTAGTCTTCCTGAAGTTTACGAGAAGCTTCAATTGGACATCGACGCCATGTTTGCTGGGGATCCGGCTGCAAAATCTAAAGAGGAAGTCATTCGATCCTATCCTGGATTTTACGCCATTGCCGCATATCGAATTGCACATTCCTTAAGCAAATTGGGCGTCAGCAATATTCCAAGAATGATCACGGAGCATGCTCATGGAAAAACAGGTATTGACATAAACCCAAATGCCAATATTGGAGATTATTTTTGTATAGACCATGGCACTGGTGTTGTGATTGGAGAAACAACTGATATTGGCAAGCATGTGAAGGTATATCAAGGAGTAACTCTTGGAGCCCTAAGTGTGAATAAGGAGGACGCCAAAGTAAAAAGACATCCTACAATAGAAGATAATGTGGTAATTTATGCCGGAGCAACTATCCTTGGCGGGAATACAACCATCGGAAAAAACTCAATCGTTGGCGGAAATGTATGGCTCACAAAGAGCATTCCGCCCAACTCAAAAATATATTACCAGGCACAAATGCACAATGAAAGTGAAAAACCAGACCTGATTATATTTAAATAACCATGACCATATTTGACCTAATCGGCAATACTCCTATTGTAGAGCTGATCAACATACCACAATTTAAAAATGTGAAAGTATTCGGAAAGCTGGAGGGCCTGAATCCCGGAGGAAGCGTAAAAGACCGTGCTGCTTTTGGGATGATCAAAGGCGCTCTGGACCGTAGAGAAATAAAAAAAGGAGACCGTCTCATCGAGGCGACCAGTGGAAATACAGGTATAGCATTGGCCATGATTGCCAGATCTATGGGAGTACATATGACGCTTGTGATGCCAGACAATGCCACTAAAGAACGCATATTATCCATGGAAGCGTATGGAGCAAAAGTGATTTTAACTCCATCGGAAAAAACCATCGAATACTCCAGGGAACTGGCTGAATCCATGACAGAAAATGAAGGCTACCACATGCTCAACCAGTTTGCCAATCCGGACAATTCCCTGATGCACTACCGCACTACTGGCCCGGAAATATGGGATCAAACCGATGGGAAAATCACGCATTTTGTTTCAGCTATGGGCACTACCGGCACGATCATGGGAGTGTCGAGGTATTTGAAAGAACAAAATCCGGATATTCAAATTGTAGGCTGTCAGCCAACTGAGGGCAGCAACATTCCTGGTATCCGGAGGTGGTCGCCTGAATTTCTACCAAAGATCTTCGAACCTGAGCGCGTAGATCGAATAGTGGACGTCAGTACTGAAGATGCAACTTTAATGGCAAGAAAACTTGGCAAAGAAGAAAGCATCCTTTCCGGCATGAGCAGTGGAGGTGCTTTCTACGCAGCCATGGAAATTGCCAAAGAATTGGAGTCAGGAGTTATTGTATTCATTGTTTGCGACATTGGAGACCGGTACCTGAGTTCGGATTTGTTTGGGTAAGAAGATGAAATTCTGACTTCCTGACCTTTGACGACTTTATTTTGATACCAGTTTGTAAATCAACCTCAAATTAGTACCAGGAAAATGGGTACGGGTTTCATTTAATTCTATACATAATTTACTTAGCGCTGTATTGTCTCTGTTTGTTGCTAAATGATGCACATTTATTTCAAGGGTTTCTTTCTTGTTATCAACTTTAAAGTCTGCATCCGTTTTCAATATCTGCGCTATTAATGAGTGCGCTTCGGCCGATTTAGCCATATATTGTTTTATTGTATTTACCAGAGCTATTTCTGCCCGATAAACGATTAGCTTTATTGTATCGACAAATTGCTTTCTGTCGTTATAAACTGCCTTAAACTTTTCTTCCTCGGGAAGTTCACTAAATGGAATTTTCCTATGTATTTCCCGCCGCTTTGTTTTTTGTTCATTTAGCTCAATCTGAAAAATACTTATATCCTCCTGAAGCTGTGATTTCTTGTCTTTGTATTTTTCCATTTTAGTTTCCTGTATTTCTCCTTCCAGGATTAGTTCTGCAAATTTTGCCCTCAACTTTTGAAGTTTGGCATTAAGGCTTCGGACTTGCTTGTCAAGGGCTCTCCATTGTGGATTTACCAACTCTGTGGTGTCATCTATGTCTGTGTGGAAATAGCTTATAAGGAAGTCTATACCAAAGTTTTGCATCATATATTTAAAGAAGTTTTCCTGGCACCAACGTGCAAACATATACATACCTATAAGCGAAATAGATAGCTTGTAATTGGACGTAATAATGGAAGTCTGGTGACCGCTCTCGGTTAGCTTTCTTATTTCCCTTACCCAAAGCTGTCGCTTCTTTTTACTATGCTTTCTGCCAACTTTTACCTGTGGACCCTTCTGTGTTTCGATAAAGCGGATATATGGCTGTGATTGTAGTAATTTTTCACTCTCTTTCCCTTCGATCAAAATAATTCTCTCTGCAAGTTTGACCGTTTTAGTTTTCCCGTCCTGAGTCTCAATTTCATATTCTTTGAATTCCTCCTCATCCCATTTGTCAGTGACATACTTGTTGTATGTGCTTACGGCAATACGCTCTTCCCACATATCAATAAAAAAATCATAACTATAAATCTCCCTGTCACAAACGATCATAAATCTGTGCAGGCGTCGGTCTTCCGCAAGCTGTGCAGCTTCCGGTTGGATAGGAACTTCTTGTTTCAGCCTGGGAACGATATCGTTTTTGATCACACTTATCATGCCTTCGTCAACGCTTTTTGATATTGAGAAAAACGGCTGCCCGATTTTATCATTTACCCAATAGTCGGTGGTACCTCTCAATGCGAGGCGCATGCGGCTTATGTATTTGCGGGGGAGCTTATTGTTTTTTCCGAAAAACGGATTGGGGTGTCCATCTATATAAAAAACACCTGCCAGCTCGGGTGATGACTGCATCCAGTCTTTTGACAGGTAGCCAAGCCATTGTTCGCCCTGACCATCAACAGATAATGCAGCTATTTTTTTTCGCAGGGTTTTTACTTCCGGGATACGATCCAGTCCAATGCTTTTTCCCAATTCGCCAGGGGACTCACGTGATATTCTCTCAATACTTTTTACCCTGAGTAAAAAACAAAATGACAGGGTCAATAGAATGGAGCATAGATCATAATACCCTTCTTTAAACTTAAAAGTATCCAAAAAACTTAATAAGCCACATTCTTTCAATGCCGGCAGAGCAAGTAATATCCCGGCTTTTTCGATATCTTTTTCCGATTTGAACTCAGGGGTGGCTACTTTTTTTTATAGCCGCAGCTATTCGTCCAACTGTATTTGTTGTTGCTACTCCCATGGGAGCCTCACTATCGACTATACTGCGACTGCTTTTAGTAGATGCCTCGGGCAGACAGAATTGTTCTTCTGCAGACTCAGTTAATTTCCCCTCAGGCCGCAGTAAACGCCCGTCTCTTATGGCTTTGTTCAATGTATCTCGCTTTACGCCAAGTTCTTCCTCTATCTGTTTAGGCGTTTTCAAGGCGTTCAACATAGATTGTGCCTCTATGATCATTTGATCAGACAGCACCCGTCCTTTTCTTGTCCTTTTCTTTTTTTCAAAAAAACCTCCCGGCCCTTTTTCACGATATACTTTTGTCCAGCGCTTTACACTTTCTATGCTTACCTCAAAAGCTGCTTTGACCTCTACCTGCCTGGCATTGCCAAGCTCTATCATTTGACTGGTAATGAAGCGGAAACTTTTATAGTCGCCTTTGTGATGCTTATAAATAGGCATTGAACCATTAAAATAATACACAATGTCTTCTTGGGTTTTTACACCAATGTTGGCATTAATATATTTTACTCCTGATGGAAATATGGGTAACTGAACCTGTGGCATAATCCTCTGTTTTATTACAAATTAGGTGTAATTTTCGACTTCCTCATAAAAAATTTTACCGCAATTTGTAATATGCTTCTTATCAGAAAGTTACGTGATATGAAGCCTACTGGCTTTGAGACGAGGTCAGGAAATCAGAAGCTGTTGTGTTCATAAATTTTATTGGCCGAAGGAATGTAGTAACAGGCCGATTCGTTTTTGTACACCCCACTTTCATCGTTAGTTTGCGTTCCTTCTCCGTGTATGGTGATCGCATTGTTCCATACCCAAAACTTATCCGGTTGCCATCCCTATGCTTCTATCTTTTGGCCAACCCCCATTTTGTCGAACAGGAAGGCCCGTAAGCGTTGAAATTCATTCCGGCCGGCCTTCCAGAAAAAATTGCCGTGCGCGGTCATCGCATTATCAAAAGATTGCGT
>DAOVVI010000297.1 GCA_030637245.1 Cyclobacteriaceae bacterium | reverse complement strand
ATGCCACTATCCATCTCGATGTTTAGAAACTCGTTTGTCAATGGCTGGGCTACTAAAATTAAAAATGTAATTGTCAGGGTGGAAATCAATAACCATTTTTCACGAATATCAATGTATATCCATGGTAAAACGGCAACAACAAACTGGCCAATATAAATGGATACAATCAACGATTCTCCAGGCTGAACAATGTATCCATGATAGATCGCAACATCCAAACTGATCACCAGGTTTAACACAAACCTGGAAATGTCAACCAATTGCATGTAGTTGAGCAAAAGAATGACAGCGCTGCCTATGAATAGTAAAATGCATACATTAATTAATTGTGGAGCTAAATAAGCAGATATTGCACCATATATTACACCGGTCATCAGGAATATGAAGGCAATAATATTGGATATTCTGACTACAGCGATCTTATAATCCTCTTCAATCTCTTGAGTTCCGAGATAGTATATTTTTTTAACAAAGGGTATCATGAAGGTAGGTTAATTATAAATCAAAAAAATAGTTGGTTTTAAAATAAAGTAAATTAACTCATCGAAAGTAAGCAAAAAAAGCTTAAAAAAAAGTACGAAACTACCTGATCTTCATACCAGTGCGTTTCAACTGAATTTTTTGGAGGAGTATTGTTTTTAAGTATTTTACAGACCATTCGAATGGTATAAAAGGTAGCCAAAAACAGTAAAGCAGCAACTATAGAATATTAGTCCAAAGAATGGATTCATACTCTAGTCTTAGAGTGTTCTTTGATTTTATTTTAAATTTCCTCCCGCTCAGAGTCACTCGAAGAGGACTCTGAGATACCATACAATAACATCTTTGTAATTCAAGAAAACACGGCTTACCTCAGAGTCCCTAAACAGGTAACCACGAAGGGTAAATTTTAAAATGGAATATTATTACTCAGGAAATATCCTGAATTCCGGTAACAGGGATGTCGTCAAGTTTCCGGATCATGGCATCCTTTATTTTAGAATAGGAATCCATATGATCTGCCTTGATAGGATTAGCTGACGGCGGATCAATTTTCAATGGATTTACCGGCTTGCCGTTTTTCCAGAACCTAAAATCAAGATGCGGACCGGTCGATAAACCTGTGCTGCCAACATATCCAATAACCTGACCCTGCATGACTTGTGCACCTTTTTTAATTCCTTTCCCATATCGGGATAAGTGTAAATAACCTGTTGTATAGTTACCGTTGTGTCTAACTTTTACCGAATTTCCACCACCACCTTTGTAGGCTGCAAGGATAACGATGCCATCACCTACCGCAACAACCGGTGTGCCTTTTGGAGCGGCATAGTCAACGCCGGTATGTGGCCTTCTTATTTTTAATACCGGATGCATGCGGCTATAACTGAATCTTGAACTAATTCTTGAAAACCGAAGCGGCGCCTTTAAAAATGTTTTTCGCAGACTGTTACCTTCTCCATCAAAATACTCTTTACCCTCACCCTGGTCATATTGAACCGCATAGAATGGCTTTTTCATATGGCGAAACCATGATCCTAAAATTTTCCCCATTCCGGCATCCTGTCCATTTACTTCAAAGCGTTCATAAATTATTTTGAAGGCGTCACCTTTCTGAAGTCCGAAAAAGTCTATTTCCCAGGCATACACATCAGCAAGTTCATTTACAAGCATAGGTGAACCTCCGGAATCCATGATGCTATTGTACAGAGAAGTTTCGATAATTCCACTGGCCACTTCCACAATTGTATCTACTTTGTTCTTGCCATTGTGAACTCTGACAATGTCATCAAATTTCAGCATCACAAAATCAATGGGGTTTGGATGATAGATAAATGCCCTGGCTGTTTTTAATGAGTCATTTTCATGGATTATTGTGTATGGCTTTCTGCTTTGCAAACGGCGGACATTAAATGAATCCCTCGGTATTTTACTTATTTCATATATGGTTTGAGGTGAGATATTATATTTTGAAAGGATCTCTGAGAGATTCTCATTTCTTTTAATTACCCTTTTTTCAACAGTCATGGAATCCACAACAATTCCATAAAGAATTTTTGGTGGCGGAGGCGCCTGGAATTCACTCGAATCGATAGCAACAGTATCCGTTTCCTTATATACTGCCAATCGTTGACTCACATTGGCAATTATCAGATAGGCTAGGACTAATCCGGCTAATACACTTCCAATAACTAAAAAAGTTCTTTTCATTGTTGTGGTATTCTTGCTCTGAATCTTCAATATTTACAATAATGTCTGTATTTGACAAATTACAAACAGAAAAAATGCGTCAAAAGTTCTTTTCATTTGTAATTTTGAATTTCAAACTGATAAAGAATGGAATATCCTTCAAAACTTATTGAAGATGCGGTGAATGAAATTTCCAAACTTCCGGGAATTGGGAAGAAGACAGCATTGAGGTTGGCGTTATATTTATTGAAGCAAGAAGAACCCGTTACAGAAAATTTAAGTTCCGCTTTATTAAATCTCAGACAAAAGACAAAATATTGTAAAATTTGCCATATCATATCCGATTCGGAAGATTGTACGTGTGAATCCCTCAGAAAAGATGCCTCCTTGCTTTGTGTGGTGGAAGATACGCCCGATGTAATCGCTATTCAAAATACCGCCCAGTTTTATGGATATTTTCATGTTTTGGGAGGAATTATTTCACCGATAGCGGGGATTGGGCCAAACGAATTAAACATAAAAAGCTTAATCGAAAGAGTAAAAAAATCAGAAGGAACCATTAAGGAAGTACTCCTTGCATTGAGCCCAACCATGGAAGGCGACACTACTTCTTTCTATATTGCAAAGAAACTTCAACCATTTAATTTAAAAATCACTACTATTGCCAGAGGTGTCCCAATAGGAGGTGAATTGGAATATACGGATGAAATTACGCTTGGTCGAAGTATAGCCCGGCGACTTAATTATGATATAACAAGTGATTAGAAATAACGTTTTAAACAGGATGAAATTTAGATATCTCATTTCAGGTGAACTGGTATTACTGCTTGCGCTAAGTTTAGCGCCTGTTTCAAGTACTTTTGCACAATATGAAGAATATGAAAGAGGGCAGAAGCTTAAGTATCTCGATCTGGGCGTCAAACAATATGAAAATGGGAAGTTTGAAGAGGCAGACCAATCTTTCAGGCAGGTATTAGAATCGGTAAAAGTGTTGCCTGCTGAGATTTGCTTTTATTTTGGAGCCAATTCATTTTATTTAGAAAAATATAAACAGAGCATCAACTGGCTAAATAAATATATTGCATTGAAAGGAACCTCCGGGCAGTATTTTGAAGAATGTACCAGGTACCTTGAAAAAGCTGAGGAAAAATATCTGCTGGCTTCTGCTGCTAAAGAGAATGTGGTGTATGACCCAGGTGAGGAAGTGGACTATACTGTAATGCCAAAAATCGATTGTGGTCCGGCCGGAAAAGTAGTGTGCCCGGTGTGCAAAGGTCAGACAGTGATTATAAAAAAATCTGCTATGAGTTTAGATTACAGAACCTGCCCCTACTGCGACAACCATGGCAATCTTTCTTGTGATGATTATAACCTGCTACTGAGAGGTGAGCTAAAGCCTAAAAGTGAAAGAACGTTGAATTAACTTTTCATATAGAATTCCCAGTTCTACTTCGAGGTTAAGGATTAAGAATAAAATGCGTAAATGCCTGTCAACAGAAGCTTTACCGCGTTCGCTGAAAGCTTTAGCGGTTGCGAAGCATAGGTTGGATAAAATGACAGAAAAGGAGAAAATAATTAAAGAGTTAAAAAAAGAATATCCACAACCTGTTTGCAGCAGGCAAGCGTGATTGGAAAAACCAGAAAATTTGCAATGGAAGAATATGAGAAAATTAAATCATTAAATGTTGCTTATCTATTTATCCGGATTTATATTAAAAGCCCAATCGCATGTATTCATTTCCACTAAAATAGCAGTATAACCATTAATTTAATGAAGTAAAGCCGTGTCAAAATGCAGGAATTAATATGCTAAATATAGAATCTAATCCGCTGTACGCTAATGGCAAAAACCCATGGATTTTGCTGCTTTCCTTAATCTTGATT
>DAOVVI010000043.1 GCA_030637245.1 Cyclobacteriaceae bacterium | reverse complement strand
CCCTCATTTTTGGGTTATTTATTTTAAACAAAAAATTAGTTTAATTTATTGACAATCAATTCCTTGCTCCCAAAATCGCTAACTTCACGTGAATAATGGGGGTTAACTCAAGCACCTATTGTCCCATTCTGGAGAGGGTGAAGGGAGAAGATAATTATTGAGATTAACTTTCAACTTCCGTATTCTGACTTAAAAATAGGACCTATCAAAAAATATAAAGTGGGCTTCGACTTTCTTTTACCCGACTTTATTAATTGACCGTTCAACGGTGAAAAGCATGATTTCAGTACTCTTGCCCCGAAGGTTTATTTCGCCAATTTTTTTTGGTAAATATTCACTATTCAACGGCAGCATATCAATCAGATCTTTGGATAACAATAAATCAACATCGTGCTTATTACAAAGACCTTCGATTCTGCTGGCAGTATTAAGCACGTCGCCTGTATAAATGATTTCTTTTTTAAGTGTGCCAACAGTACCTGTAGAAACTTTGCCAAAATGCATTCCTGCTTTAAATGACGGATTTACGGCATATTTATCCAGATATTTTTGTGTCAGGCTTCCCATTGTATCCACAATATCAAAAAAGCATTGCAGGCAATTTGAATTTGATAATCCATCTTCCAAAGGCCAGGAAACCACTACTTCATCACCTACATATTGGTAAATTTGACCTTTATTGTTTGATATTGGCTCCGCAATATCTCTGAAAAAATCATTAATTAATTCAAAATAATGCATATGGCCTAACTCTTCAGCGATAGTGGTAGATGACCGAATATCCAGGAACATAAAAATTCTTTCTACTTCAGAAAATGGTTTTCTATAAGCATCATCTGGCTTTTGCTCGTTTCCTATATCATTATCTTTATATCCGGAGCTCAATCCTTTTTTATAGGCTGAAAGAACAGTTGATACCAACTTGGCGTTGTCCCATGGTTTTACAATAAAATCTGAAGCGCCTTCTTTTATTGCCTTAATCGCCAAATCAATATCCCCGTATGCTGTCATCATAATCACCCTGGTAGAGGGGGAATCCTTTTTGATCTTTTTAAGCAATTCCAATCCTTCTTTTCCACTGGTTGCTCCTGTGGTGTAATTCATGTCGAGAAGGGCAATATCAAAATCATATGATTTTAATAGTTCATCAATTGTATCCGGCCCATCGGAAGTAACAATGCTGGTGAAGTGCTTTTTTAGCAGAAACTTGGCTGCTAATAAAATATCTTCATCATCATCGATTAGTAATATTTTGGCTTCTTCTTTTGACATAAATCTAATTGGCCTTAGGTTTTATTCATATAAATGATTAAAACAGAAGTCGAAGTTAATGATATTGTAGCACATTTCTTCAAAGGTCATGGTAATTATATATTGAGGTAAATATAATTTCTTAGCTTGTATGCTTTACAGCTCAGAGTTTATGGTTGACCGGCAATTGCCAATCGCCAGCCCATTCCAATGAAAACAATAGATCATTAAAACTGGGTATCACTTCATTTTCCATTAAAAAGTACAAAATAGCTTTATTTCTTTGTATTTTAAATTTCAGTCGGACACCAGTAATATTTTAATTATTTTTAATTCACCTTAATGATTAAGTCCCTTAAGAATCGGACGTCTTTCTTTTGGGAAAAATACACCGTGAGGCATTTAATGGAGGAGAAGGCTAAGGAAATTAAAAGAATTGATGTTGGTAGAATCCTATTATTTTTTTATTGGTTATAAGATTTTAATTTATTGCCGCCTCATTATAAAACAACTTACGGATTCTAATGACAGCATATAATTTGTGTATGGGGGATGAAATAATTATAGATACGTGTAAAGAGTTAGAAATCCAGTCGAATGATCTCCAAAAGTGAATTATTCATAAATTATAGAAGTTAAACTAATATTTAAACAATGAAAAATATCCCCCTTTCTCCAATAGACCATGTATTTACAGGAGCTGGGTCATACCCAATTGAATTTGTATTTTCTTACAACTCTCAAATTGATGAAAAAAGACTAGTAAGCAGTTTTAAAGAAACTTTAAAATTCTTCCCTCCCCTGCAAAGTAAACTCCAAAAAATCGATGATAGGTATTGGTTTGATGAAGATCAAAATGGGTATCACATTGAAGTTGTCAGCAGTAATGTCAATTTTGATGAAACGGAAAACAGGGAGATATTTATTGATCCGGTTGCCACTATTGAGGGAGAACCATTGACCCGGATTCGTCTTACTCAAACCCCGAAAGGATCGGTATTGGGAGTAAGTATTTCACATTCCATCGCGGATGGATTTAGCTATTTCTTTTTTCTCGTTAGTTGGGCCAGAACATTTCATGCCAACCTGCCGGCGAGGCAGGGGAAATCAATCATTCCCCCATCACATGAAAGAACGCTGCTTATCGATGCTTCCAATGAGATAGAAAAAATATATTCGCAAGAATTATTGGCAAATACCGGACTTTTCCTTGGAAAAAAGAGATCAGACATCCATCGCGATAAATTGATTTGGGAAACCATCAAATTTTCTAGTGAGGAGCTGAAATCATTGCACGAGAGTGCACAAAAAGAATGTGAAGTCCGGTTGTCTTTTAACGATGTGATCGTTGCGTCTCTTTGGAAAAGGTATATGAGCCAATGGAAAACTGATACGGATGATCATATGACTTACATCAGTTGCCCGTTTGACTATAGAAGATCGCTTAAAGATTTTCCTCAAACATACTTTGGAAATGCCGTTACATTAGCTACAACTCCTTTGTCATATGAAAATCTAATGAATGCCAAACTTTCTGAGTTGGCTATTCTGATCAGAAACAGTATTGCATCTATCAATGAAAAATATATCAATGATGGTTTGCTTACATTGGGCGGATTAACCAAACAAGAAGGTGTATCGGTTAATGAAAAAATTCATGTTTGCCACCCGGAAAGTGGACTGTTGGTTACGAATCTGTCAAGGTTACCGGTAAAAGACATTGAGTTCAATGCGGGCCCTCCTGTAAAGTATGAAATATTAACCCCGGCAAACCGTGGAGCTGTAGTACTCCCGGGCCATGATGGAATAGAAGTAAGGGTTTGTTGTCCTTTTGATTGATCGAAGTAATGCCACCGGGCCGCTGGCGTGCATTTTAAAATGCGTGCCTAATATTAATTTGGAAGACTAGGGTAGGGATTTGTAATCCCGGGTCGCTTCTATAAATCCATTCATTCAATGCAAAAGTTATTCAAAAACTATCACGAAAAGCTATCACAAAAACATGGAGAAAAGCATTGTTTTTCCATGGAAACAATTTATAGTACAAGCGGATACTTACGCTAGTGAGTAACTCATTTTCAATTATAATAGTCTCTTTTTCTATGTGGAACTTTGAGCCTGTCGGCAAGGCAGGATTTCTCAAAGATTTGATAAATACAATTTTAATTAATCTAACTTCAACACCCCGAAATAATATTTAACTGAAATGCTTCAGATTTGCTAAAGGTCGAAAGAATGGTTAACTTTTAGGTTGACAAAAAATGTCTTTAAATAAATTCACAACAACCTTAAACTTATAGACCATGGCAAAGTATTTAATAAATGCCTCTTACACTCCAGAAGGAGCTAAAGGATTGATCAAAGAAGGAGGCACCAACAGGAAAAAATTAGTTGAAGGAATGATTCGAAAATTGGGAGGTAAAATGGAAGCTTTTTATTACAGTTTTGGTTCTTCCGATGTGGTAGCTATAGCTGACATGCCAAATGTTTCGACAGCAGCCGCCATCAGTATTGGTATAAAATCCACAGGCGCAGTTGACATTTCGCTTACGCCACTAATAGAACCAAAAGACATTGATACTGCTACCCAAATGTCTATTGGATATCGACCTCCGGGAAATTAATTAGTGTTTGTCCATAAAGTCCGCTATCTGCGTTATGCCCGCCTGCCGGCGAGGCAGGCTTGCCCTCAAAATGGTCATTTACGAAATGTAAATTCACATTTTTCGGGCTTCACAAGCCTTGATAGCAAACTTTCTGAACTAAACACTGAATTTATAGACGGACACTAATTAACCCTAACCGCTTTAAAAGCCGAAATCCTATATTGAATTCGGCTTTTTTATTGCCGGCCATTTATATTCATTTTTGTTAAAAATATTTATTAAAATGAAAGCAACAAGATCCCTGAAACACTACTTGATCACTTTGATAATTTTAAGTTTGCTTTTTTGTACTGCTTGTCAGCAAAATGAAGAAACTGACCTGTGGCAAGTGTATAATAAGCATTTTATTCAAGCAAAATATATTGACTTGACGTACGCATTCAGTCCGGACATCCCTGTTTGGCCTGGATTTGGAAATGCTAAATTTGAACCGGCGATATCAGGCAAAGCTATTCCTGGGTATGTAGCAGTTGGAGATACATTTACGATTAAACAGCATGGTTTTATTGCAACAGCATATCACCTGCCCACAGATCAATATGGAACACAGCTTGATCCTCCTGCGCATTGGAATCCAAGAGGAGCTACGATCAGTGATATTCCTCCGACCTATGCAATAAGACCACTGGTAGTGATTGATGTTCATGAAAAGGTATTGGAAAATGAAGGTTATCATTGTCAGATTGATGATATACGAGAATGGGAACGGAATTATGGTCAAATTCCACCTGGGGCCGTAGTCATGATTCGTTCAGATTGGCACAAAAAATGGGAGGAAGTTGACCGATATAATAAAAAGCCTTTTCCCGGGATTTCTATTGAAGCCTTAAAATTTCTGCACAACGAAAGAGCCATACTTTTTCATGGACATGAACCACTTGACACAGATACTACGGCTACCCTTGAGGGTGAATACTGGTTGTTAAATAATAATTTTTGCCAGGCCGAAGGAGTAACAAATCTGGATAAAGTCCCTGAGAAAGGAGCATTGATTACCATTGGATTTGCCAAGCCTGAAGGCGGCACCGGTGGATTTGCAAGATATATTGCAATGTGTCCACCTGATTGGCCAATTGGGAATTCCATAATTGATAATCCCGGGGCTCCACTGAAATCCCATAATACGGAATTAATAAGAGATGCAAGTGGAGTTTTAAAGCCTGAATAGAAATCCATTCAAATTTTCAGATTAGAATAATTTGCATCGATTATTTCATGCATCGCCTTCGCGTAGCCGCTTTGGCAGAGCAAGGGATATTTTATGCATTTCAAGCAGCCTGGTTCTCACCTCTTCTTCTAAACTAAGTCTGACGCCCAGTTTCATTTCACAGGAAATTTCCATTTTTTGTGTAATGATTTCCAGGTCATGGTCTTTAACCAATTTCATCACCTGGTTTAATTGTGGGTATTCAAATTGAATTGAAAGCTCAGAAATAATCAATTTTTCAATTATCAAATTAGTAGCAATTGCATCTGATGCAGCAGTTTTATACGCTTTGATCAATCCACTTATGCCAAGTTTTGTGCCGCCAAAATATCGCACAACCACAATGAGGGTATTTGTCAATTTATTGGATCGGATTTGTCCTAAAATAGGATCTCCAGCAGAATGGCCCGGCTCGCCATCATCATTTGCCCTGTATTTTTCCGATTGATTTCCGAGCACATACGCATAGCAATGATGCCTGGCGTCATAGTATTTCTTTTTCAGTTCTGATACTGTTTTCTTTACATCATCTTCATTAGAAAGAACATATGCAAAAGCAAGAAACTTACTTCCTTTCTCTTTATAAAATCCTTCAGAATTTCCTTTTAGGGTAAAGTATGTGTCATTTTGTTCCACTAATTGGAAAAGTATTCAATGATTTCCTGATACGAAAGAAAAAATAGCGCTAATACGGAAAGACCCAAACCAAGGAAGTTGATTTTTGATAACTGCTCTTTAAAAATAATAATCGCCGCTACAGAAGAAAGTAGAATGATGCCAACATTATAAATAGGAAAAAAAACTGCCCCATTGTTCTGAAAAACGGTCAGGGCTTTAAAAACCAGGTAAATGGCAAAATAGTTTGGAATACCAAGATAGATCCCCCCAACGAGGCTTTTTAATTCAAAATTTCTCTTTTGAAAAAGCAGAAAAATAGTGCCAACAAATGCGGCTGAAGCAAAAAGGAATATTGGAAATACATCTTCATTTTCCGTTGTCATCAAAGAATGGTTGCTGTAGTTAATAAAAGTATCTATTAGTCCGCCAACAATGAAAACAACAAAAGGCAGTAATAGCAAATATTTTCTGCTGACTTTCAGATCACTTTTGGCTTCCTTTCTAATGGAGCTCAGATAGATTGAAAATACTGCCAGGGCCATTCCCGAGTAATTGAGGATGGAAAAAGATTTCGATTCTATTTTCATGAAAAATAGGCTGAAAAGAATAGGAAAAACCATCGACATTTTACTTGCCACAGAAGTTACTGAAACCCCAAGAAGTTGGGCAGTGAGAGATGCCGCATAAAATCCAACAACGAGGAGTAAACCCATAAATAGAGCAAGCCAGCTCCAGGAAGCTCCAAAATCCACGCTTAGCAATAGCATTGGTTTCCCAATAAAAATGAGCCCTGTGATTACGCAAACATAATAGTTGATCACGATGGCCTGCAAGTTGTCAATCTTAAAAATGGAAAATGACCGAAATGCTAAAAAGAGCAGCACATTTGCGATGATACCTAAGATCAAATAAACCATTGACCGAAAATTTGATGTAAATAAAAAGTATTCCTTTTCAAAATCATACTATTTTTACAGGCTAATATTTTTACATTGAAGACTTTTGAATTTTTAGTTGATCAGATTCCATTTGGGTATGCATTTAATTTTGACAATTATTTATTTAATAAAATTAAACACATCAATACCCAGGGATTAGACGAGCGAGCAAATTATTTTATAATAAATAATGTAAAAAAGAGAATTGAAGCAAAAATACATTTTTTATTAAATGATAAGACAGCTTACAGTCCCTATAAATCTCTTTTTGGATCTTTTGAGTTCAATCCGGGAATTCACCCCAATTTACTCGTTGAGTTTTGGAAATTTATAGAAAAGGATCTGAAATCCCGCAACATAGAAACGGTTAAAATTTCGAATTTTGCAGCCTGTTATTCACCTAAAAAGGCTGAGATAATAAGGAAAAGTATGGATAAATCAAGCTTTTCAATAGTTCTAACTGCTGTGAATCATCATATATCCATTAATGAAAATCCCTTGGAAAAACGGATGCACCCCATGGAAAAACGAAGGTTGAAAAAGTGCAACGAAAATGGTTTTATTTTCAAGAAAGAGCCATCGGATAATGCCTCGGAAATCTATGATTACATCCAGTCCTGCCGGAAGGAGCAAGGCTTGAAGGTCTCTATTTCGAAAGTTGAATTATTGAAATACCTTTATGATTTTCCTCAAAGTTATCTGATTTTTGCTGTAAGGACAAAAGGAGAATTAGCAGCAGCTACAATCGCAATAAAAGTACACAGACGGATTTTATACAGCTTCTTACCAGCAAGCCTCAGGAAATTTAAGCAATTTAGCCCTTCAGTTTTATTGAATACAGGCTTATATAATTATTGTCAGGACCTTCAATTTGAACTATTGGATTTGGGCATTTCAACTGAACCGGATGGTAAAGACCAGGACTCATTAATTGAATTTAAGGAGCGAATGGGTGGAGAAATGAGTTATAAATACTTTTTTAAGAAGGAGTTATAATTCCTCTTTATAAAATTCCCTGACAATCCTAAAAAAATCATCTGGTTGATCCAGGAACATATTGTGCCCGGCATTGTGAATGACTTCCATTTTATGTTTTGAAAAATGTTTTAAGTGCATTTCCTGGTAATCCGGCCCAATAAAACGATTGCAATCTCCTGCAATGAATAATACCGTATCCTGATATTGCTCAACACCGGAAATCAGATCGATTTCTATTTTTCCATCAGCATTGGCTCCGGATTGTTGAATAGCTTGTGAAGCTATCATACTCAATCGCCAGAAACTAATTTGCGTTGAATCGTATTTATTACCGCAAAAATATCCGCTCATCGGGTGGTTTTCTATCGGAGACGTCACAAGATTTGAAAATATATAGTCTTTTATTGCCTGGTCGTCCGGCCCCCTGACATGCAGGGATCTCATTACAATTTTTCCGATTAGTATAAAATTGTCGAATGACAAATCAATCGCAAATCCATTGGTTCGTTCCATGAATTTTTCAGCCATTTCGCTCGTTAGAAATCCTGGTTCTGCCAATATGATTTTGTGAACTTTATCCGGATGCTTTGCCAAATATGCAGACCCAAGCATGGCTCCCCAAGAATGGCCAAGAATATTTACTTTTTCATCAGGACAATAATAATTGACAATTCGATCCAGGTCTTCAATCGAGCTTTGAAGTGTGAGCTCGCTCGCTTCAACCCTTGGAGAAAGTCCGGTACCTCGCTGATCATAGAAAACTACTCTGTATT
>DAOVVI010000557.1 GCA_030637245.1 Cyclobacteriaceae bacterium | reverse complement strand
ATTGGTTTGATCGTACTCAACTCTAAATTCTTCTAAAGCCAACGCCAGCATTTGTACGGTTCCAGCCTGTGATTCTACCCTGAGATCATAATCTCCGGCATCATGCCAGCCGCCGGTATTTTGACCCGGCACAGGATCCATAGACTTGTAATTTGTTAAAGTTGAAGATCCTTGTCTGTAGCCGTCAAAATGAATGGAATCTGTTGGAGCCATCAGGGCATCGTCCATGTGACACAGATCATGCCATACCCGATAACGATCATTGATGCGCATGTGACACATCTGAATAGGCAGATAATACTCAAGGGTGGGCTGCCAAACATGACGTTTAAAAACCTGATTGCTAATTTGAAATGGTTCGGATTTTACATCTCCATAGGCCACCTGGTAGTTCCCTTCATCCAGAATGTCAGAGAAATCAAATTGCACATAATTGTATCTCAGGAATTTACCCCAAATCTTAGCAATTGAATTTTTAAGAATTTTATGTTCGCCGTTACTTTCAAGTCGCAATAATTTTAGATTTTCAAGCTTTTTGTCCTTTACATCCAATTCGATTACAGCGACTTTTTTCTGAAGTGGATGATAGCCCACTTGAGAAACCTGGATTACAGGGGTATGCATCCAACCTTCAATGACATTGGGTGTTATTAACCATTCAACTGCTCCATTTGCAACGCCAGATTTCACGAGAGATCGAACGACAAACCAGCCGTTGTTATGCTCTCCCCTGCCATCCATCAACTCTAACTCACCACCTAAATTTTCAATTGTCAGTCGTTGCTCTTCAATTTCCGGAGCTATGGTTAGCTTTTTCCCTTTGGCCATCGGCTTAATTTGAAGCTTTCCATCTACTTCTTTATATAAAGGTCCATTTGCCTGCAATGGAAAAATACCTTGTTGCTGATCCAAATAATACGATTTTCCAAATAAGAATCCTGGGAAAAGCTCCAGATTGAATCCTACCTTTCCAATCCATTCATCCGGCAAAGCTTGATCAAGATCCACTATTATTCTAAATGACTTCCCTTCAGGTTTTACTTTCAAGGTATATCTGAAATGCAAATCAGGATAATAAAGCGGATTGAATCCTTTTCTGTGTTTGCTGGAATCAGGATAGCTCATTTCGACCCAAATTTCCCCGGTTTCCAGGTCAACTTGTCGTTCTCCAACTTTAGGAATTGGTTGCCATTGACCGGGAGTCGGCTCAAGCCGAAGATCTCCATTTGTGGCCACGCGTAAACCGTTTTGTATAAAACCTATACCTCCCTGATGTCCTTCAGGATAGAAATCATGAGCTAACATCACATTTAATCCAGGCATTTCCAGGTATTCCAATTCATTTAATATAAGACCATTGGGCTTGTTTTCTTTACAGGAAATTGAAAAAGTGATGAGCAAAAAAATAATTAACACTCTGCTTTTCATATGATTAATAGTATATAGTTTAAAAAAAATTCTATTAGTTATCCGCAACTGTAAACTTAACTAAAGCAGTTAAATTTCATTAGCTTTTAATTCTTTTTATCTATATGAGAAAATAAAGGTTTTACAAGGTAAGAGCGCTCAATGTTAGTCTAGTCTATTTTCCAATCTGGTTCAGGAAAATCCCTGATAGGACTGAACCGGATATACTCTTCCCAAATATCACCATTTCCCATCACTCTTGGATCTTTTGTGGCTACGAGTCGCTCATCAAGTCGATTTCTGTGCTCAATTAATATGTCTTTAAATTCCTCTTTTCCAGCAAGATTCTCTAGGCATCCCGGATCCTTTTTGATTTGATAAAGCTCTTCCAATGGTCGCTTACCCACAGCCAAATCAAAGTATGTCCGTATTTCAGAGTCTTCCCTGTTGATATACATAAACCTTTCCGTAAATTGATCAATGTCATGAAATCCGGGTTCCAATTGTCCATCTTTTCCAAATTTTTCCGGAGCCCCTGCTGGCCACCTTTCAGGCTTGAAGTTCTTT
>DAOVVI010000360.1 GCA_030637245.1 Cyclobacteriaceae bacterium | reverse complement strand
CCGTTATCAGCAAAAAAAATCACAATTGTATTGTCTGCCAATCCATCTTTGCGCAATTGTTCCAGGATTACGCCTGCATGTTTATCCATTCCGGAAACAGAGTTCAGGTATCTTGCCCATTCCTGCCTGGTGATTTCATGATCAGGGTAATACGGCGGCGGAGTGACATTCTCAGGCGTAGCAATTTTCTCCTGCTCATCTTCACCTACCCATTTGACACGCTCCTTCTCAGCAGATTTACGATCGTAAATATCATACTCAGCCTCAGGTGTATTGATCTGGGCAAAAAAGGGTTGATTGTTTTTTAATTCTTCCCAACTTTCAGATGTATAAATGGGGCCTTCATTGACAAAATTCAGATCAAGCTTTCCTGTTCCCACCACTTGCTTGCCAATAGTTTTAATGTTTGCTGTGAAATATCCTGCATCCCCCAGCCAATGGGTGATGGGCCTGACCCCTTCAGGCAATTTGAAGTCATCTTCCCGGTGTGAACGCATATTGTGGGTATCTGTTGATGTCTGGTACATTCCGGTCATAAATGCCGATCTGCTAGGCGCACAAACAGGAGAGGTAGAAAAGACATTCGTGAAGCGTACTCCTTTTTTAGCCAGGTTATCCAGATTTGGAGTTAATACATTTGCAGCGCCATAACATCCAAGGTCAAGATCAAAATTTTCTCCCACGATCCAAAGAATATTTGGACGTGTTGTGTTTTGGCTTTCGGTTTTCTTTCCACTGCAGCCAATCAGAGCTATAAAAAGTATTAGTCCGGTTATAATTTGAAACTTCATTATGTGAATTTGTTTTTTAAAAGTGCACGAAGTTAATGAATACAGACCATATTGCCGGATGTATTTTAAATAGATTCTGTCTATAATATCAGTTGGAAATTGAAATATTCTGGTTAATTAAAAATGAATCCATTATTAAGCACTCCGAAACAAAAAAAATCCTACTCAAATCTTGTATCATTGAGTAGGATTTTAGAGAAAATATTTTATTTGTCCTCTACTGCAAAACTCCCAAAACTTTAAGTTTCAATTCATTCAGTTCATCCTTGAAATGGTCCAGAGACTGGAATAATTGTTCTTTTTTATCCTGAAATTGTTCTGATTTTTTGTTGAACAGATCTTTGTAGTACTCGATCCCTTCTAATAAATTATTTTGAAAAGTATCGATATATTTTTCATTCTTACCCGTCAAAGGCCTGGCCATATCTTCCATCTTTTTCTTCAAATAATCAACATAAAGGTTAAGCTCTTTAATGAATACATGAGGCCGGTCCGTACGTTCGATCACATTGGTTTTCCCATAAATATGACCTATCATTTCTTTCAGGGTAACTTTTTTAGAGTAATAAGCCATATTTGGTCCCGGGCATACCGAAACTCCCGGACCTTCTTTTTTGTAGTCTAATTTATTTACGTGAAGTGTAGCGGTACTAAGGCCAACACATATGCATGACTTTTCTACTACTTTATCAAATTCTTTCTGGTATTTTTTATCATCGTCGGCATGAAGTTTTTTGAGTTCTTTAAGCTTTAGGAATTGGTATTGACGAGATGCAATGCAAATACCCTTATCTCCAAATTCCTTGTTGATTTCCACGTATTTTTTCGGGCATGAACTTCCAGGTCTGTTTTTATCAATAAACCCGTCTCTTTCCATATCCTTGCTATTTCCTCTCAGATTATTGAAAGGAACGCCCAATGGAGAAATGCCGCTTAAATACAAATCTTCTTCTTTGGCGTCTGAAAGCAATCCAAGTGTATAATTATCAACATTAGTCACTTCCGGAGCGAGCAAAAATGGTGTTCCCCAGCCAACTGAATCTATATCGTAGTAATCCATTATAAACTCATGTTCATCCGCTGTTCCAATACCTCCCTGCGCGGTGATCATCATTGTCATTGGCATTTCCGGAACAGGTTTTCCTTTTGCCTCAAGCGCTGAAACCAGTAAATCATGAGTTGTGTCAACTAAAGACTTTCTATTTGATTTAAACTCCTCCAAGACCGGCCCCATCAGGTTTCCATCAGTTGCAAATGCATGACCACCACAATTTAACCCGGATTCAATACGATATTCGGAAACCCAAATCCCTTTTTTGGCCAGAAACTTCCCCTGGATTAAGGCAGATCTGTAATCGCTGACTTTAAGTATTATCTTCTTTTTGATTTCTCCCTTTTCGTTAGGATAAAAATCTTCAAAATTTTCCATATAGGCATAAAGCCGGGGATTCATCCCTGCAGAAAGTATAACGGAAGAATTCAAATCACTTTCTGCAAATCCCCTTAGCGCTGCATGAGCGTCGTTGTATTCCTGGGGGAGCTTTTCATTGTTTTTATAATTTTCACGATCGAGTTTGGTCATGATATTGACGTCAATTGACCCTATTGGCAAATGTTCATTTAACCATCTCTGGATATCCCTGATATTATTATTTTGCACAAATTGATTGAACTTTTGCTTTATCTCTGAAAAATCCGGCAGCATATCGATATATTTTTCAAACTCACCACCTTTCTGATTTATCGAGTTTTTGAGCTCTTCGAATTTTTTCTTAACGATTTCATCAATCAGGTTGAGATAAGCAGTAATTCGCTTGGCCCTGAAGTCCTCTATTTTTTCTGATATTTCCTGAAATGGCATATCAAATTTGTTGCAATAAAACTTCCTCATTTTTTCCACGAGTATATCATCAACCAGTGAAATAGCAGAAGAAATGCCAAATTGAGCAACTTTTGCCGGTGTATCGATCGTATATCCGATTCCCATGACCGGAATATGAAAATTATGTGCGTAAGTCATAATATATTATTTCGAAAGAATATGATTTGCAAATTTACGTGTATTGGAGTTATGAACAAAGCCAAATCGCTATTTCCACAATTGGTTAATAGCAGTTCACAAACCCTCATTCTACGTTTGGGCTATAACGGTCGGCTTATTAAATCTCCAAAGTTGGTTTATTTCAAAATAACGACCTAACTATTTTTTTAATGTCATTCGAAATGTAATTTTTGTATATATCATTTATATCAGTTCTGTGAATGATGCATAGATTGATTGACAATTATAACAGAAAAGGTAATATTAATGAAAGCGTAATCCTCAACTTGATTGGGGAAACAAGGAAATTTTACAGTAGATGAATTTGGGGAAATCAACAATTAAGTGCTGCTTAACTATTTATCTGGATTTTTATTGAAAGTCCAATAACGTTTACATATTTAATCATTCCCACTAAAATAACAGTTGAACAAAATAAACACCCTCATGAGAATTATAGCATTTTTTATCCTCCTTACAATCTATTTGTCAAGCTGTGAAAATAAAACCAATACCAAAATCGACCTTTCGGGAGAATGGCTTTTTCAGGTTGATTCAATGGATATTGGCGTCCAGGGAAAATGGTTTAATAATAAATTGGATGACAAAGTCAATTTGCCTGGTTCCATGACTACAAATGGAAAAGGATATGATGTTTCAGTTGATACAAAATGGACCGGTGGAATTGTCGATTCTTCATGGTATAAAGAT
>DAOVVI010000397.1 GCA_030637245.1 Cyclobacteriaceae bacterium | reverse complement strand
GTAAATAAAATTAATTATTTCAAGGTTAAAGATAATAACAATAATTCCAGCATCAGATTCCGGCCAGACAGAAGGCTAAATTTAGGCTTGGGTATTGCTTACAAATGGTTTGCTGTAAACATGACTTTTAATGTAGGCATATCGGAAAAATCAAATTTTACAAACAGCAAATATTTGGATTTACAGGGCAACATTTTTAGCAGTAAGCAGCATATATCAGCCACACTAAAATATTACTATGGATATCAGATGGGTAAAATATCCGGTGTTACTACTCCCGAGTATCCGCCTTCATCAATCCGGGATGACATCAGGACCATCTATTTGGGCATGCAGTATTTGTTTGCATTTAACTATGACAAATTTTCATTAAAAGCGCCATTTATCCATAATGAAATGCAACTTAAAAGCGCTGGTAGTTTTTTAATTGGGGCCGGGTTTAATTTATTTATTATGGATGCTGATTCATCTGTTGTTCCAATTGAAATTCAAGACGATTTTGATGAAAAACTGCATCTTAGAGACCTAAATTCCTTAAGTCTCTCAGCCAATTTTGGATATATGTACACATTTGTCTGGAAAGAACATTTTTATTTAACATTGAGTCTTTTTCCAGGCTTGGGGCTTAATATGGGAGACTATCAAACTGAATTCAGAGATCCTCTTAATACACACTTATTTCTTGGTATTCGCACCTTGAATTCCATTGGTTATAATACCAGAAAAATTTTTGGCGGAATACAATTATTGGGAGATACCTATAATATTCGAATTGATAATAAGCTCAAAACTGAGGTGGGTCATGGAAAAGCAACGCTTTTTATTGGCTATAGGTTTGGGCAATCCTGAAAATTTAAACTCACAGGATCTACAACCTATTTCTTGAATTTAATATTTGGGGAATCCGGTAATAATTCATCGATGCTTTTTTGAACCACTAGATTTGAATTGCACGTAGAAATGATTTCAAAATCATCACCAAATTCGTTTAACACCTGTCTGCAAGCGCCACATGGAGTAATCGGCGCTTCGGTTGGTGTATATATCACCACTTTTTTAATTCTGAATTTTTGGCCTTCTATGGAAATCGCTTTTGAAACGGCGGCTCTTTCTGCGCAAATAGTCAGCCCAAAGGAGATATTCTCAATATTACAACCTGAATAAATTTTTTCACTCTCGCTTAACAATATACACCCTACACGAAATTTACTGTATGGCGCATAAGCATTTTGACAAACTTCTTTTGCCTTTATTATCAAATCACCTATATCCTTATCCTCCATTGATACAATAAATTATACATTCCAGAGGTCTTCCATTTCTTCAAGGGTTTTGCCTTTTGTTTCCGGAACAAACCTCCATACAAACAACGCAGCTAAAATACCCATTGTCCCATAAATCCAATAGGCAAATCCATGGTTAAATTGGTTATTTAGCAAACTGTTGTCGTTCATCATCGGAAAGGTCCATGAAACAACTAAGTTAGCCATCCATTGGGCTGCTACGGCAATCGACATGGCTCCCCTGATTCTGTTTGGAAATATTTCTGACAGTAAAACCCATGTAACCGGTCCCCATGACATGGCAAAAGAAGCCGTATATAAAAGCATAAACATCAATGCTCCAAAACCCACTAAACCCAAACAACATGAACAACCAAGCGCAATCATGCTGAATGCCATTCCGACAGCGCCAATAATTTGAAGTGGTTTGCGCCCAAATTTATCGACTGTAAATATAGCCAAAATCGTAAAAGCCAGGTTAACAGCTCCGACAATGATAGTTTGCAAAAGAGATGCTTCCGTACCGCTCCCCATACTTTTAAAAATCTCGGGAGCATAATATAAGACGACGTTAATACCCACAAATTGCTGAAATACTGAAAGAAGAATTCCAATTATGATCAGCAACCATCCATATGAGAGCCATGGAGCATCTTTTATTTTCAGGGATTCTTTAATCTCTTCAAATATGTTTTTTGACAGTTTTGGGCCATTGATTTTATTTAGTACATTTAACGCCTTTGAATCCTGATTACGCATAACCATAAATCGAGGAGTTTCAGGCACAAACCAGAGTAATAGCAGAAATATTCCCGCCGGTATGGTTTCTGAAGCAAACATCCATCTCCATCCAATGGTATTTAACCATGTTTCATCACCTTGTCTTGCAATAAAATAGTTCACAAAATAAATCACTACCATACCAAAAATAATGGCAAACTGATTCCATGAGACGAGTTGACCTCGGATTTTTGGTGGTGCGATTTCAGCAATATACATGGGTGAAAGCATAGACGCCAAACCAACGCCTATACCTCCAACTATTCTATAAATTATGAAAGAGGTAATGTTTTCAACACCAAATACGTTCATCATTTCCGGTATGGCCGAACCTATCGCAGAAATTGTGAATAAGATGGCCGCCAATATCAAGCCCCTTTTACGGCCTAGTTCTCTTGAAATAAATCCGCCTAATGATCCTCCAATGATGCAGCCGATCAAAGCGCTTGAAACCGTAAATCCTTTTAAAGAATTTGCTGTTTCTTCATCAAGTATTGGATCACCTTTAAAATTATTAGATATTACATAAGTTGATATAACCGCTAAAATCACTGTGGTAAGTATTCCTTTCCCTCTTCCTGCCAATTTAATCAAGATCCCTCCTATTGACGCCAGGACAATATAAATAACAACATAAACCGTAGTTCGATATTCAATAATGACCGATTTGGCTTCGCCGTTTTCAAGGTTTAGGGAGTCAATGAAAAATGATTGTATTGATCCAACGGCTCCGGAAATTACAGCCGTATCATATCCAAAAAGTAATCCACCAAAAGTAGCAACAAGTGTCAATCCCATTACAAAAGTATTGCCACTACCGTTGGATTTCATTAAGTCAGTCATGTTTATGGTTTTAAAAAGTCGCGGTGAATATAATGACTTATCATCAGAAAACACGACTGATTAATTATAATATTGATATTTCGGAAATCATATTATACGCCTGAATATGAAGATATTGGATCAATGATATACTGTGGATAAGCTTTTAAGTTACCTTTTTTAGAAAAAAGAATTTCCTTTTGGGATTTCGAACTCATTAAAATCCAATCAATATAATTGAGCTTTAATTGGAAGTTTTATAAGTCTATTTAGTTTCGCTAAGAAAACAGCCCTTCTTTTATAAAATGCATTATTGAGCCCACTCCGAATAGTCAGAGTTCGTTGATTTTCAACTATTCTACCCCTAACCCCTAAAGCCTGCCTGTC
>DAOVVI010000099.1 GCA_030637245.1 Cyclobacteriaceae bacterium | reverse complement strand
TTGGAGAAACTCTGAAGGTTTATACACTCCGGTTGATGGTAATGTACATTATTTGATGACCATTGAAGACACAGTTTATAGCAAAATCAATTTAATCAAGAATGTCGGTATTTCTGATAAAATCACTAATTATCCATCTCCGGTATCTCGTTTCAAAACCATGAGCGCCTTGAAATATGTGATCGCCGGAATTGAAAAAAATGACAAGCATTTAGATGAAATTATTATTCTGGATCATAAAGGATTCGTTTCAGAAACATTGAGTTCAAATATTTTTTGGAAAAAAAACGAAGCCTATTTTACTTCACCTTTATCAACCGGGTGCATTGAAGGAATTATGAGAAACCGGCTAATGAACGAAATGAAACTAAAAGGATTTTTTGTGAAAGAAAAACTAGTTAAGCCAGTTGAACTTTTAGGTTCTGATAATGTTTTCACATCTAATGCAATGGGCATTAGTCACATTCAAGGCATTGGTCAAAGCATCTTTGAAATTGATCTGGTTTCTCAAGAAATAATAGAATCAATAAGCTGAATGTCTAGGGCACCTCTAGTCTTTAGTCAATTCTCCTTCTACATGGATATCTGTAATATTCAGGAAGTCTTCTATTTTATTTTCAATAAACCTTCCCTGTTCAGGACTGTGTAATCCTCTAACCAGTGTAATCACATCCTTATTTCGGAGTATTACATTGATCTGGTAAGTTGTAGCATAAAGGTAATACCGGTGGCCAATACGATGCTGTGTGACATATAATTGTGTCACGTCTTCTTTCTTTAAGATCAGATTTTTACTAAATGGCAGAGGTCCATGGTTCACATATATTTGATGATGAGAAACACGAATTTTAGTAATATTAATCAATTTGGCGAGAGAATAATAGAATACGATAAAAGATGCCACAATTAGTAATAAAACCGGTATGGTGAGCTGATTAAAATCACCGACTATGTATTCAGACCTAACCAAAAAATAAGTAAAAATAGGCGCTGCCAACCAAGAGACTAAATATTTGATTTTAAACCAATTATATTCAAACTCAAGACTTGCGGATTTCTCCTTTAAGTGCATGTTTTTAGGAATGTCAATATTCCCCACCATAGTCGTATCTATTTCTATCATCCAAAAATAACTAAATTCCCACAAACTTAATAGGACAAATTTATAGAACAAATTATCATTTCTATCTAAAATATGACTAAAAAGATACATGAATGATTTCAACAAAAATATAGTTCATTTGAGTTCAAGCCCTCATCTGAATATGAAAATAAAATAAATGTATTTTTTACCTTTATTTTTTATTGTAGATTTACAAAGTCTAATAAAATCTTTTGATAAAAGAGATACAACAATTCATTGTCGTGAAAAGCCCAAACATTTTTTAATATGCTATCTGAAGAAATTAAAAATAAATTCACTTCTACATTCAATAAAAATCCATTGGTAGTGCGGTCGCCAGGCAGAATAAACATGATTGGTGAACACACGGACTACAATGAAGGGTATGTGATGCCTGCGGCAATTGATAAGCAGATTGTCTGTGCTATCAGTGCCAACTACAATCACAAATGTAAGATTATTGCCTATGACCTGGATGATTCATTTGAATTTGACATCACTAATTTCAAAAAATCGGATAAAGGATGGCCAAATTATATCCTCGGTGTCGTTGAGCAATTTCAGAAAAGAGGGATGGAAATAAGAGGCTTTGATTGTGTGTTTGGCGGTGATATTCCTCTTGGCGCCGGACTGTCATCCTCGGCGGCAATGGAGTGTGCCTTTGCTTTTGGTTTTAATTTATTATATGAACACAATCTTCCAAAACTCGAAATAGTTAAACTATCCCAGGCAGCTGAAAATGAATTTGTAGGAGTGAAGTGCGGCATCATGGATCAGTTTGCCAGTGTGCATGGCAAAGTTGATCAGATCTTCCGTTTGGACTGCAAAACCCTGGAATTTGAATATTTCAATTTCGTTTTAGATGAATATCGCCTTGTTCTGTGTGACACCCAGGTCAAGCACTCTTTGGCGTCTTCAGAGTACAATACGAGGAGAAATGAATGTGAAGAAGGCGTGGCTATACTTCAAAAACGTTACAAAAATATACATTCACTCCGGGATGTTACTATTGAAGTGTTAACAAAGCATGAAAGTGAAATTAATCCGGTCACGTTCAAGCGGTGTAAATATATTGTTGAGGAAAATGCCCGTGTGATAGATTGTTGTGATTTGTTACAAAAAGGAGACTTAATCGGATTTGGTGAAAACATGTTCCAAACCCATGAAGGATTGAGCAATGATTATGAAGTGAGTTGTAAAGAATTAGATTTTCTGGCAGCCAAAGCTAAAGAGTCGAATATGGTAATCGGCGCCCGGATGATGGGAGGCGGCTTTGGCGGATGCACCATTAACATTGTTAAAATAGAACGTCTGGATCAATTTATAAACTACATGACGGATGCATACAAAAATGAAATGAACCGGGAATTGAAAACCTACGTTGTGAAAATAGAAAATGGCACAAGCAAACTTTAAGCATATGAGTCAATTTGATTTTACTGAGCATCCTCACCGAAGATATAATCCCTTAAATGACACATGGTTACTGGTATCACCACATAGATCTAAAAGACCATGGCAAGGACAGGTGGAAAAAAGTGCCCCTGATCAACGCCCGAAGTACGATCCTAAGTGTTTTTTATGCCCTGGAAATACGAGAGCCAGTGGAGATGTAAATCCTCAATATGAAGGAACTTATGCATTCACCAATGATTTTTCTGCATTGCTTGAAGATGTTCCGGAAGGAAGTTTCGAAAATGGAGATCTATTCAAAGCGGAAGGGCAAAAAGGTATATGTAGAGTAATTTGTTTTTCTCCGGGGCACGATCTTACCATTCCGGAAATGGAAACCGGCGACATCAGGAAAGTAATTGATCTTTGGGTAAAAGAGTATAGCGAGTTGGGCAGTAAAGATTTCATCAACTATGTCCAGATTTTTGAAAATAAAGGATCGATCATGGGATGCAGCAATCCTCACCCGCATGGACAAATCTGGTCTCAAAGTATTGTGCCACAGGAACCGGCCGGGAAAACAAAAAACCAAAGAAAGTACTTTGAAAACCATGGAACAAGCCTGCTTTCTGATTACCTGGAAATAGAATTAAAAGAGAAAACGAGAATAGTTGTTGAAAATGGACATTTTGTGGCAGTGGTACCATTTTGGGCTGTCTGGCCATTTGAAACAATGATCATAAGCAAAAGACACATTCAGAATATAACACAGTTATCAGATTCGGAAAAAGATGCTTTTGCAGATATTTATAAAAGGCTGACTACCAAATACGACAATTTATTCGAAGTTTCTTTTCCATATTCAGCAGGCATTCACCAAAGTCCTACCGATGGGCAGCATCATGAATCATGGCATCTTCACATGTCGTTTTATCCCCCTCTGTTAAGGTCGGCTACTGTGAAGAAATTTATGGTAGGTTATGAAATGTTGGCTGAGCCTCAAAGAGACATAACGCCGGAATTTAGCGCCCATAGATTGAGAGAATTAACGGAAGTACATTATAAAAAATCTGATTAACATCAGAATTCAAAAATAAAACCCCTCTTCTTCAACTTATCATATACGTGCTTATCAAAGCGGTAAAGAATTGCGGCTCTGTGAGAAACATCTTTTTGCTTTTCATTGCACGAAATCAGGAGGTTCATTTTCATAATTTTACGACGGAAATTAGGCTTATCAAGCCTAGTCTCTAATATCTCTTCATAAAATTCCTGAAGTTGGAGAAGTGTAAATTTCTCTGGCAGCAAGTTAAATCCAATTGGCTCATATTTTACTTTTCGCTTTAGCCGTTGCCATGCGAATTTCAAAATTTCACTGTGATCATAGGGCAAATTGCTGATGTCATGGATGTTGAACCATTTCACATCCGAAGCAGTAAATCCAGGAATGAGCTCATAATTTTCGGGCCGGGTTAATGCATAATATGCGATGGTGATCACACGCTTGGCAGGATATCTGTCAACATCGCCAAAAGCTTTCAGTTGCTCAAGAAAAAGTTCCTGAAGCCCTGTGAGGTCCTTTAAAAGTCTGTAAGCAGCGGTATCTATATTTTCATTGCAAGCCACCCATCCACCGGGAAGCGCCCATTGATCTTTGATCATTCCTTCGGCATGTTGAACTAAAAGCACCTTGAGCTTTGATTTCTGAAAACCAAAAATTATGCAATCAATGGAAAGGGCTTCAATAACTTCAGAAGAAAAAACGTTATGATTTTCCTGTGACATTAATAGGTGTCTAAAATTATTTTCATCAATTTTAACGAATTATATCTTGAAATAACAATAAAAAGTAAATAACTTGTAGTCATATTGACCATAAGATTTAATTTTATAACTTCCCGGGTTTGGGATATTTCAAGTTTGATTTTTATTAAACACAGTTTATAACTAAAATTTCGAAATTATGCTATTAGGATATGACCTGGGAAGTTCATCCGTGAAGGTGACTTTGATAAAATCCCAAACCGGTGAAATTGTAGCATCAGCCACCTACCCAAAGCAGGAGATGTCAATGATTTCAAAAAGACCAGGTTGGGCAGAACAAAAACCTGAAGATTGGTGGACAAATATCAAAAATGCCACGCAGGAATTACTATTAAAAAGTCGCCCACCAAAGGATAAAATAAAGGCCATTGGTATTTCCTATCAAATGCATGGATTGGTTCTCATCGACAAAAATCAGAACGTCCTTAGGCCATCTATAATTTGGTGTGACAGTCGGGCAGTTGGTATTGGGAAAAAGGCATTTCATGATCTTGGAGGTGAATTTTGCCTGAGTCATTATTTGAACTCACCTGGAAATTTCACAGCTTCCAAGCTTAAATGGGTAAAGGATAACGAACCTGAATTATTCGATCAGGTCTATAAAGCCATGCTGCCGGGCGATTATGTGGCCATGAAAATGAGTGGCGAAATCAATACAACAACATCAGGATTATCAGAAGGTATTTTTTGGGATTTCAAATCAAAGTCCATTGCAGATAAGTTACTTGATTACTATGGAATTGACAATAATATATTACCGAAAATCGTAGATACTTTTTCAGTTCAGGGACAACTTTCTGCATCAGCGGCCTTGGAACTTGGTCTGCAAGAAGGTACTAAAATATCCTACAGGGCAGGCGATCAACCAAACAATGCTTTTTCTCTGAATGTACTTAATCCGGGTGAAGTAGCTGCTACAGCAGGTACAAGCGGAGTGGTTTATGGAATTGTTGAAACTCCGGCATATGATCCATTATCCAGGGTGAACACTTTTGTACATGTAAACCATACAAAAAAAGCTGCGCGATACGGCGTCCTCCTCTGCGTAAATGGCACCGGAATTCTGAATAACTGGCTACAAAAAACTATAGTTGATGGTGCTTCATATGAAGAAATGAATGAAATGGCCATGCAGGCACCAATTGGTGGAGATGGTTTATCATTTATTCCATTTGGAAATGGGGCCGAAAGGATCATGGAAAACAATGACATTGGAGCAAGAATATGCGGCCTGAATTTTAACCGTCATAACCAATCACATATCCTTCGAGCCGGTCAGGAAGGTATTGTATTCGCATTAAATTATGGTTTCAATATTATGAAAGAAATGGGCATGGAATTGAATACCATCCGCGCAGGATATGCGAACATGTTTCTTAGCCCACTATTCAGAGAGGCTTTTACAAATATTACAAGCGTAAATGTTGAGCTTTACAATACTGATGGCGCCCAGGGCGCTGCGAGGGGTGCTGGAGTCGGCGCCGGGATTTATGCAAATTATGAAGAAGCTTTCAGAGGCCTTAAAGCCATAGAAACCATAGAACCCAGTCCTCCACTTTTAGGAGCTTATGAGGACGCTTATGAAAAGTGGTTAGAAAATCTAACTTGAACCTAATCTGGATAGTGAGGTAATGATGGAACAATAGAATGAGATAATAAAACATAGATATGACGGAAAATGAACTAAGAAATTTTCTGTGAATGTGATACGGTTTTGCAATTCATTGTAGCACTAAATCATTACAGTCTGCCTCGCCGGTAGGCGGGCATTTTCACTAAAATAAAAGTAATCTCAAATATGAAACTATGAGTAACACATTTTTTCCTACGATTGATAAAATTAAGTTCGAAGGAAAGGGATCAAACAATCCTTTCGCATTTAAATACTATGATGAAAACCGTCCGGTTATTGGTGGAAAAACCATGAAAGAATATTTCAGGTTTGCTATTGCCTACTGGCATACCTTCTGCGGCATTGGC
>DAOVVI010000036.1 GCA_030637245.1 Cyclobacteriaceae bacterium | reverse complement strand
GAAATTATTGTTCACTATAAAGAAATGGCCATCATGGGCTTGTTTGAGGTAATAAAAAGTCTTTTTAAGATCAAAAAATATTTATCTCTATGCCTCAAAGACATAAAACAGTACAAGCCTGATGCTATAATATTTATAGATTTTGGCGGCTTTAATCTGCTTATTGCGGAAAAGATTCATGATTTAAATATTAAAAAATTTTATTATATCTCACCTAAGATTTGGGCCTGGAATCAAAAAAGAGCTTATAAAGTAAAAAAGACGATTGACAAGGTATTTGTTATTTTACCATTTGAGAAACAGTTTTATGCCAAGTTTGATGTTGACGCCCAATACGTTGGCAATCCGGTGATGGATGCAATCAATACTTTTCAACCAGAAACTAATTTCTTATTAAAGCACAAAATCATTGATACTGATGGAATAATTGCTCTTTTACCAGGAAGCAGAAAACAAGAGCTTATCCAGCTCTTACCTAAAATGATCGAAGTTGCACAAGCTTTTCCCCAAAAAACCTTTGGCTTGTCGATGATTAGAAATCTACCACAAAGTTTTTATGAAGACGCTTTAAAGGAGCCAAATATAATTCCAGTAATTGAGGACAATTATAACTTGCTTTTAAACGCCGAAGCAGCAGTAGTAACATCTGGCACAGCCACACTTGAAACTGCCCTATTTGATGTTCCTCAAATCGTAATCTATCGTACGAGTAAAATGAATTATGCGATCGGGAAGCAATTTGTGAAGGTTGATTTTATATCTTTAGTAAACTTAATAGTAAATAGTGAAATTGTAAAAGAACTCATTCAAGATGAGGTGACTTCTGATGCGATTTCAAATGAACTTAAGCATATTCTTGAAGACGAATCTTATAGGAATAAAATAAACAAAGGATATAAAAAGCTTAGAAAAACCCTAAGCGGAAAGAATGCTTCCAAAAATACCGCCAAAGAAATTTATGAAATACTTTCTGCTAAACAAATAAAATTTGTATAGTCTCTGACTAAGCTACCTTCAGTTTTTTTACTCTGGATTTTTCAAACTTCTCAATTGCGTATTCTCTGGTAATTACCAATTCTTTCACCTCCTTGCTGGACGGAAGCTCAAACATAGCATCATTCACAATAGCTTCGCAAATAGATCGAAGTCCGCGTGCGCCAAGTTTGTATTCAACTGCCTTATCCACAATAAATTCCAGCGCAGATTTCTTAAAATCTATCTTTATACCTTCCATTCCGAAGAGCTTAGTATATTGCTTTGTAAGCGCATTCTTAGGTTCAGTTAAAATCAGATTAAGTGTTTCCTTGTCAAGTGGGTCCAAATAAGTAAGTACTGGTAATCGACCAATTAATTCAGGAATCAATCCATAACTTTTGAGATCCTGGGCATTTATATATCTCAACATATTCTCATCATCGATATGATGCCTGTCATCGCTTTCGCTGTTTGAGGTAAATCCAAGAGGAGTAGTATTCAACCTTGATTCAATGATCCTTTTAATTCCATCAAAAGCTCCACCGCAAATAAACAAAATGTTCTCCGTATTCAATGAGATCATCTTTTGGTCAGGATGCTTCCTACCCCCTTGAGGTGGGACATTCACGGCTGTTCCTTCAAGTAATTTTAGTAATGCCTGCTGCACGCCCTCACCACTTACATCACGGGTAATTGACGGATTATCTGACTTTCTGGATATTTTATCTAATTCATCAATATATACAATGCCTTGTTCAGCATTTTCAACTTCGTAATCAGCTGCTTGCAAAAGACGAGTCAGGATACTCTCTACATCCTCACCTACATAACCGGCTTCAGTAAGTACCGTAGCATCAGCGATACAAAAAGGAACCTGCAGCATATTTGCCAAAGTTCTGGCCAAATAAGTCTTCCCTGTTCCGGTCTCACCTACCATGACAATGTTCGACTTTTCGATTACAATATCATCATCTGGATCAACTTTTTGCATCAACCTTTTATAATGATTATAAACGGCAACTGCAATTACTTTTTTAGCTTCATCCTGACCTACAACATATTGGTCAAGGTATTCTTTCATCTCTTTTGGCTTAACCAGGTTGAAACTTGGTTTGTCACCGGTATCTTTCGTCTTTTTTTCTTCTTGAAGTATCTGAAAAGCCTGATCGATACAATAATTGCAGATATGGGCGTGAATGCCTGACACCATTAAATCGACATCTTTCTTCTTTCGTCCACAAAAAGAACAAGTAACTTGAGTCATTATCTTAGATTTATTTAGTCTCCAATACTTCGTCAATAAGGCCATATTCTTTAGCCTCCACAGCCCTCATCCAGAAATCCCTGTCGGAATCTTTTTCAATTTGTGCGTATTTCTTCCCGGAATGCTTGGCAAGAATATCATAAAGATCCTTCTTAACAGAAAGCGTTTGTTTCAATGAAATTTCCATATCAGATGCTTGACCCTGCATCCCGCTCATTGGTTGGTGAATCATGATCCTGGCATGCGGCAAAGCTGATCTCTTCCCGTTTTCACCACCAGAAAGTAATACTGCAGCCATAGATGCTGCCAAACCAATACAAATAGTAGCAATATCCGGAGAAACATATTGCATGGTATCATAAACCGCTAACCCTGCATAAACGCCTCCTCCGGGACTATTCACATATAGTTGAATATCTTTTTTAGCATCAGTTGATTGCAGAAATAATAGTTGAGCAGTAATGATATTAGCTATATTATCATCGACTGGAAGACCAAGAAATATGATTCTATCCATAATTAATCTGGAAAAAACATCAATTTCAGCAAACCTGGTAGGTCTTTCCTCAATAACTGACCGTGTCATATTTTCTACTTTCTCGATATAACTATCCACAGTATTTCCATTGAGTCCCTGTCCTTTTACGGCATATTTTCTAAATTCCTCTTTATTTAATTCCTTATCTGTCATAGGTTTAGTATTTTCCTTTTCTTTACAAAATTACAAAAATAAAAAAAAAGCCCTTCGTTAAAAGGACTTTAGTTTAAATGATATTATAAAATAAATTATTTTTCAGCTTTTTTATTAAACTCTTCCCGCGTCACTTTCTTGACGGATATTTCAGCTTTTTGTTTTAATATATCCAGAATTTTTTCGGTTCTGAGCTGATCGAAGACATTCATGTAATTTTTACCGTTTTCTTGTTGAAGGTAATTATTTACGAGCGCGTCCATACTTTTATCCATTTCTTCAGTCAACTCAATTCCACCAAATTGTGCTTCATACATCTTTTTGGTAGATTCAACGACATCAGCGTATTCTATTTTTAATTCGTTGTCGTCAGCAATACGGTTTTTAAGAAGCGTCCACTTCAAATCCTTAATATAATCCTCAAAATCTTTTTCTAAATCTTCTTCTTTTATTCCCTCATTAGTAGCTAAAATCCACTTTTTATAGAAATCCTGCGGAATATCTAATTTGGTTTCTTTTAGGACTTTTTCCTGAATTTGGTGGGCCAGCAGATATTCACTCTCACGATCATAATTCTCTTCGAAGATTTTTGAGTATTCTTCAATAAATTCCTCTTCTGTTTTCACTTTACCTTCACCAAAGATCTTATCAAAAAATTCCTGGTTCATTTCAGCAGGTTCTATCCGGTTTACATTTTTCACAGTAATTTCAAATTCTCCTATCAAGGTTTTAATTTCATCATCTGACAACCCGGTGACTTCAACAAGGTCTTTGTCATCATTAAAAAGTTTCTTAATATCAACCTTGACAACATCTTCCTTTTTAATTCCAATGAAACTTTTCCGGAACTTTTTAGAAACTTTTGAAATCTCAATCAGTCCATCTTTAGTAAATTCTGTCCCCAACTGAGAAAGTGTTCCAAATATTGAATCGCCCTCAACACTTATTTCAGGATTAGTCATTTTGCCATATCTTACTTTAAGTTCATCGATGGCCTCATCAATGGTCTTCTTGTCTAACTTTATTTGATATTTATTAATTTTAAATTCCAATTTATATTCGAAATCATCAATTAAGCCAATATTGTACTCAAAGTCGAATTCCTTTTGTTCATCCCAATCAATTTCTTTGGCTTTTTCATTATTTGGCAAAGGATCTCCAATAATCTTTATATCATTCTTCTTTATATAATCCTTTAAAGTATCAACCAGAATTTTATTGATCTCTTCAACCATTATTGATTTTCCATACATCTTTTCGATAAGGCTTATCGGAACTTTACCTGGTCGAAATCCTTTAATATTTGCCTTTTTGCTGTAGGATTTCAGTTTTTCTTTTAGTTTTTGTTGATAATCAGTTTCCTTTAATTTAATTTTAATTAAAGCCTCTGTGCTTGAATTTTTCTCTAATTGAATGTCCAAGACGAATTATGTTTAAATGTGTAAATTATGATAAAACCCTCAATTTCGTTTACTTAAGAACGCCATTGAGGGTTTGAAATTTGTGCGGATGAAGGGACTCGAACCCCCAAGCCTCGCGGCGCTAGATCCTAAGTCTAGTGCGTCTACCAATTTCGCCACATCCGCAGCGACAAAAAATGGAATGCAAAGGTACATAATTTTATATTATTTTCAATTGAATTAAATTCTTTTTTATTTTGAAATGCAAATCAAAATTATATGACGGAGTTTGAGATAGAACAGGAGAAGAAAGGGATAATAAGACAATACCGTAAATTACTACGACATGCCAAACCTTTCCTGAAAGATGACGATGCCAAAGTCATAAAAAGAGCATTTAATATGTCACAAGAAGCGCATAAAAATATGCGCAGAATTTCCGGAGAACCATATATTTCCCATCCTTTAGCTGTTGCTCAAATTTGCGTGGAAGAAATTGGCCTCGGAACAACATCCATTATATCTGCTCTGCTCCATGACGTAGTGGAAGATACAGAGTTGGAAATTGAAGATATAGAAAGACATTTTGGTAAGAAAGTAGCCAGAATTATTGATGGATTAACCAAGATATCAGGCGTATTTGATTATGGCACTTCTCAGCAGGCAGAGAACTTCCGAAAAATGATCCTTACTCTATCCGATGATGTAAGGGTAATATTAGTTAAACTAGCTGATCGGCTACACAATATGAGAACCCTTGATAGCATGCCAGAGCATAAGCAAATAAGAGTTTCCTCCGAAACAATATATCTATATGCACCTCTGGCCCACCGGTTGGGCTTATATGCGATTAAGTCAGAGCTTGAAGATCTTTATTTAAAGTATAGTGAACCTGTAAAATATGATGAAACCGTTGATAAAATTAATGTTTCAAAAGCCCCTCGGGAAAGATTTGTCAGAAACTTCATAAGTCCAATCCAGAAAGAACTGAATAAACGAAATATTAAATTTACAATAAAAGGTCGTCCAAAATCCATCTATTCCATATGGAATAAAATGACATCTCAGGAAATCTCTTTTGAGAAAGTCTATGATCTTTTTGCAATAAGAATAATTTTAGATTTGCCTCCTGAAATGGAAAAAGCAGGCTGCTGGCAGGTTTACAGTGTGGTTACTGATTATTATCAACCTAATCCGGATCGACTAAGGGACTGGGTCAGTACACCTAAATCCAATGGATACGAATCCCTGCATACCACAGTGATGAGTAAAACAGGCACATGGGTAGAAGTGCAAATCCGGACTAAAAGAATGGATGAAATTGCTGAAAAAGGTTATGCTGCGCACTGGAAATATAAGGAAAGTGATCAATCCTCACCGGAGTCAGGCCTGGAAGTATGGATAAGAAAAGTAAGGGAGATGTTAGGACGTGAAGATGCAACCGCCATTGAATTTGTTGATGACTTTAAACACAGTCTTTTCAATGAAGAAATATTCGTTTTTACACCTAAGGGTGAACTCAAAAAACTTCCAGGCGGAGCAAGTGCATTGGATTTTGCTTTTGAAATTCACTCAGAAGTCGGCGCCAGATGCATAGGCGCTAAAGTAAATCTGAAACTCGTTCCGATAAATTATAAATTAAAAACAGGAGACCAGGTGGAAATCCTGACTTCAAATAAGCAAAAACCCAATGATGGTTGGTTAAGCTTCGTTGTTACTTCAAAAGCACTGACACGAATAAAAGATGAGTTAAAAGAACAAAAGAAAAGCGCTGCCGCCGATGGAAAAGAAATAGTGATGAGAAAACTCAAGCAAGTAAAGCTTGACTTAAACAGCGAAAACCTGGATAAACTATTAGATCGGTTTAACTTAAAATCCGCACTTGATTTTTACTTTCTTGTCGGTAAGGGCAAAATTGATCCTAAGGAGATTAAGAAAATTAAAATCTCCGTTGACACACCACGAAAACTACCTCAACAAAGTGTCTCTGATATTGAATCTTTTCAGAGAAAGATTAAAGAGGTTACAGGGGAAAAAAGGGATCAGTTATTAATTGGAGAAGACATGGATATTGTACAATATTCTTTAGCGCCATGTTGCAATCCAATTCCTGGCGATGATGTATTTGGATTTGTATCCACTCATGAAGGGATAAAAATCCATCGAATTAGTTGTCCAAATGCTACAGAGCTTCTTTCCAAACACGGGCACCGAGTTGTCAAAGCCAAATGGACGTCACAATCCGAAGTTTCATTTCTGGCAGGATTAAAAATAAGAGGAACAGACAGAGTTGGCATGATGAATGATGTTACCAGGATAATTTCGAGCGAATTGAAAGTAAATATGAGATCTGTTTCTATTGAAAGCGATAATGGAATTTTTGATGGCAGCATTCAACTTTATGTGCATGACACCAAGCATCTTGATGTGCTTACAAAAAAGTTGGAAAATATTGAAGGTGTTGAAGAAGTAGCACGCTTTGATGTTCATTGATAATCGTGATTTATAAATGAATTAGTTAATGCTTTGAAAAACTAATCCAATTCATACCTTTGTAGCTCTTTTTTTAGAGGCATTTTTAATATTAATTGCATATTAAATTTTATGGAATACAGCCACAAAATAGAAAATGATATACTTGTGCTTAGGCTCTCAGGTGATTTGATTGGTGAAAACCATGGACCTGAATTAATTTCCATAATCAATGACACAATCAATGATGATATTGTTTTTTGTGCTATCGATATTCAGGATGTGCGTTATATAAATAGTAGCGGAATTGGGGTTTTAATAACAATTCTTACCAAATTCAGAAATAAAGGAGGAGAGGTTGTTTTAATCAAGCCTTCAGATTCAGTTGAAAAGCTTCTGGTAATTACAAAACTGAATTCCATTTTTACTATTGTAACAAACTTAGATCAAGCCTTCAGGGAACTTGTAAAATCATAAAATATGAAATCTGATGTAATTTTAGGCCTTCAATGGGGAGATGAAGGTAAGGGGAAAATTGTTGATTATTTAGCTTCAAAATATGATGTTGTCGCCAGATTTCAGGGAGGTCCTAATGCCGGACATACTTTAGAGTTTGATGATATTAAACATGTCCTTCATCAGGTACCTTCAGGGGTTTTCAGGGATAACACCAAGAATATAATAGGCAATGGCGTGGTACTTGATCCGGTAATCTTTAGAAAAGAGATTGACGCCTTAAAGAAATTCAATATTGAGCCATTCTATAATTTATTTATTTCAAAAAGGGCGCAAATTATCCTACCCACTCATCGCCTGCTAGATGCTGCCTATGAAAAGTCAAAAGGTGATGAAAAAATTGGTTCCACCTTGAGAGGAATTGGACCTACCTACCAAGACAAAACAGCTCGCATTGGTCTAAGAGTAGGCGACATCACTATGAAAGATTTTAAGGAAAAATACGAAAAGCTTAAAGGAAAGCATTTATCTATTCTTAAACTCCATGAATTCGAACACGACCTTGATCCACTTGAAGTAGAGTTTTTCGATGCTTTGGAGTTTTTAAAGAAATTTAAACTTGTTGACACTGACTATCTAATAAATCAATCACTGGCTGCTCATGAGTCTGTTTTGGCTGAAGGAGCACAAGGCTCACTTTTGGATATCGATTTTGGCAGTTACCCATTTGTTACGAGTTCAAGTACTACATGTGCCGGAGTTTGTACAGGGCTGGGTCTGGCTCCGTCAAAAATTGGCCAGGTATATGGCGTTTTCAAAGCGTATTGCACAAGAGTCGGCGAAGGCCCCTTCCCTACCGAACTCCTCGATGAAGTTGGTGAAAAACTCAGAAAAGAGGGTCATGAGTTTGGCGCTACAACCGGGCGTCCAAGAAGATGTGGTTGGATTGACCTCCCTGCACTAAAATATGCCATCATGTTAAATGGCGTTACTCAATTAGCAATCATGAAGGCTGATGTATTAGATACTTTTGATGAAATCAATGTTTGCACACATTATAAATTAAAAAATGGGACACTCACAGATGCGTTACCTTTCGACTTATGTAATGAAGATATTACTCCTATTCATAAAACCTTAAAAGGTTGGAATGTTGACATTACAGACATTACAGATTACAGGTCTTTGCCTTCAGAATTAATAGAATATATTGTTTTTTTAGAAGAAGAGCTTAAGGTTCCTATAAATATAATATCAGTTGGGCCTAATAGAGTACAAACCATATTTAAAAACAATAATTTTCGATAAACTCATTGAAATATAGGATTAATAAATTAATTTTGCAGTCCACTTTCGGAAAGGGTGTCTAATGAAAAAGTTCATTAGTAGTTATTGAGTAGATAAAGGGGTATTTTCATAAATTATTTCAATTTATTTTTTCTTTTTGTGTTGCTTGTTATTTTTTATATTTATACCTTTGCATCCGCATTTCGAAAGAGGCCTTTTTAACCGGGGTCACGATGTTGCCAAATGGGCGACAAAAGTTCTTT
>DAOVVI010000505.1 GCA_030637245.1 Cyclobacteriaceae bacterium | reverse complement strand
GGATTACGATAGTTTAATGCTGAATTGCATAAGTATTCTGGGGCTTGACTTTAAGTTGTCCAAGGAAGAGTTTGAGGAAATGTCAGAAGCTGACCTGGCAGATAGATTGTACAGCGATGGTCTGGCAAATTATAAGGAGAAAAATAAACGAATATCTGAAAGGGCGAAGCCGATTTTCAAAGATATTTATAAAAATAAAGGCGCTACCATTAAAGATGTATTGGTTCCAATTACAGATGGTAAAAAACAAATTGGTGTTTCTACAAACCTGGAAAAAAATATCGATACGGATTGCAGAGAGTTGATTCTAAGCCTGGAAAAAATAGCTACTTTAGCCATCATTGACCAATTGTGGAAAGAGCACTTGCGTGAAATGGATGACTTGAAGCAATCCGTGCAGAATGCGGTATATGAACAAAAAGATCCTCTATTAATATATAAATTTGAGGCTTTTGAGTTGTTCAAACGATTTGTTGCAAAAGTAAACGAAGACACAATTTCCTTCCTTACAAAGGCAGAACTTCCGGTTAGAGAGCCAGATGAGGTTCAGGAAGCAAGAAATCGAAGAGAAGCCAGGAGAAATTACAGAGAATCAAAAGAAGAATCCAAATCCCTATTGTCAGGCGGAGGAAATCCGGAAGCCAGGAACAGACCTCCTGTGGAAAAAACTGCTCCTCGTAAAACAATTCATACACCGGGCAGGAATGAACGGGTTACTGTTCAGTATGAAGATGGTACGGTGAAAAAAGAGGTTAAATTCAAAACTGTTGAGCAAGATGTTCTTTCGAGCAAGTGTGTAATCATTGAGAACTAATTCGAATAGAAATGTACAGACTTTTTATAATTCTGCTGATGATGATTTATGTGGCAGGTTGTACTCCAAAATTGGCAACTAAAAAAACCACGGGAGATTATACTGAAGATGTTTCGGCTTTTCGCCCAAAAATTGAATCGGTTGAAACAGAAACTGTTAATGGATCTAATACGATCACAGAAAAAAGGCCATATGTACCACCGACTCATGATATAAACAGGGAAATGGCTTCTATAATGGATAGCATTATTGTTCATAATCAGGATAAAATGTATTTATACACAATCCAGGTTTATATAGGTAGAAGCAGAGAAGAGGCTAACCAGGTGCGTGAAAAAGTGTACAGGGTGCTACCTGAAGAAAAGCCCATTTTAAGCTACAGGCAACCCAGTTGGATTGTAACTGTCGGAAAATATTTAGATCGGGTAGAAGCCTATAAGACCCTCATAATTCTCAGAAAATCTTACTCGGGAGCCATGTTAGTTCCTGCGCGCAATAGCATGGAATAATTCCAATAAATTCACAGAATGGACATTAAAGGTAAAATAAAGAGCATAGCAAATGATATTGCTGGAGAAATTGTGGATATAAGACGTTATTTGCACAGCAATCCGGAATTATCCTTTCAGGAATTTGAGACTGCAAAATTTATAGCCGCGTCATTGAAGAAAATTGGATTAGTTCCTGTTGAAGGTATTGCAAATACCGGAGTCTCTGCATTAATTGAGGGTAATAATCCTACTAAAAAAGTTATTGCCCTTCGGGCAGATATTGACGCCCTTCCAATCAGAGAAACTAATAATATTCCATACAAATCCAAAAATGAGGGCGTGATGCATGCTTGCGGTCATGATGTCCACACATCTTCTTTATTGGGAACTGCAAGCATTCTGAACCAGCTTAAAGATCAATTTGAAGGGACGGTAAAACTCATCTTTCAACCGGCAGAAGAAAAAGCGCCCGGAGGGGCTTCAATGATGATCAAAGAGGGGATATTACAAAACCCGAAACCTGAAAAAATTATAGGTCAGCATGTAGCGCCTTTATTGCCAGTTGGGAAAATAGGTTTAAAAGAAGGAATTTATATGGCCAGCGCCGACGAGATATATATTACTGTCAAAGGACATGGAGGTCATGCCGCAGCGCCAAATAGAAATATCGATCCGGTATTGATTGCTTCTCACATTATTGTGGCATTGCAGCAAATAGTCAGTCGAAATGCAACGCCTACCATACCAACAGTATTATCCTTCGGAAAAGTCATTGCTGAAGGGGCAACCAACATAATTCCAAATGAGGTTAAGATTGAAGGGACATTCCGCACATTGAATGAAGAATGGAGAAAAGAAGCAAAAATAAAAATGAAGAAACTTGCAGAAGGCCTGGCTGATTCAATGGGAGGATCATGTGATTTTCATATTCTGGACGGCTATCCTTTTTTATATAATGATGAAAAACTAACCAGAAGAAACAAAGAATTTGCCATTGAGTATATGGGCGAGGAAAATGTGATCGACCTTGACATCTGGATGGCTGCGGAGGATTTTGCTTATTATTCCCAGGAGATTGATGCAAGTTTCTATAGACTTGGAGTGAGGAATGAAGAAAAAGGCATTGTCTCTAATGTGCACACACCAACTTTTAATATCGATGAGGAAGCACTGGAAATAGGCTCAGGTCTCATGGCCTGGATAGCGATAAAGGAGTTGGAGGT
>DAOVVI010000272.1 GCA_030637245.1 Cyclobacteriaceae bacterium | reverse complement strand
TTTAGCAATTTAAATTTCATATTCAGATCCATAAATAGCATTTTTATCAAACCATCAGAAAAAACATATCGCCTGCGAATAGCACTCCTCCTTTACTTCATTTTAGTCGGCACCTGTTTATATGCACAAAATCTAACGGAAATTAGCGGACACATAGTAGATGACTCAAATAACCTCCCTTTAGAATTTGTTAATGTCTATTTCAGGGGATCAATTGAAGGGACGGTAACTGACACTGAAGGAAATTTTTCGCTAAAAACATTTGATAAATTTGACTCACTTACCATATCAATTGTAGGCTACGACCGACTAGTAATCCCAATTAAATATGGGGAAAAACAGGATGTTGCCATAGGACTTAAAAAACAATTGGTTAACCTGGATGAGGTAATTGTAATGAGTGGAGAAAATCCGGCCTGGGCTATTATCAGGGAGGCTGTTAAAAATAAAAAACAACATGATAAAAGGGCCCTAGACGCCTACGAATATCAAAGTTACAACCGCATCGAGTTTGATATCGACAACATCTCTACCAAGCTTAGTAAACGGAAAATGGTCAGAGATATTTGGGAGGGTATTGATAGTACATCGCTTGAAAAAAACAAAAATGGCAATGCCATTCTCCCTGTCTTTCTTTCAGAATCAATTTCTAGATATTATGTGAAGAATGATCCTTTTGCAAGAAGGGAGGAAGTTCAAAAGACCAAAGTTTCCGGAGTAGCAGTTGAGGATGGAAGCATGATTTCTCAATTGGTTGGTACGGCATACCAGGACTATAACTTTTATCAAAACTGGCTTAGATTTTTAGAAAAGGAGTTTATCTCGCCAATTTCCGATAGCTGGAAGATATTTTACGATTATGAGATTTTGGATACGCTGTACATCGGAAATGACCGGTGTTTTGAAATGACTATTTTCCCAAATAGAAAACAGGACCCTGCATTCAATGGAAAAATATGGATAACAACAGATGATTATGCCCTTAAAAAGCTTGACCTATCTATTGATAAAGCAACAAATCTTAATTTCATTGAAAAAATTGTACTTCAACAAGAGCTGGGTCAATCCGAAGATGGGCCATGGCTTCCTTTGAAAACAAACTTGGTGATAGACGTAAGTGATCTGAGTAAAAACTCTGCGAGCTTTTTAATAAAAATATATAATACTACTTCTGATTGGAAAGTAAATGATGTTAAGGACAAAAAGTATTATGCCAATGAAGTATTAATTGCCGAAGATTTTAACATCCATGAACCGGAATATTGGAATGCCGCCAGACCCGAAAACCTCACCTCCCAGCAACTTAAAACGTACCAGATTATTGATACTCTTGTGGAAATACCTCGCGTAAAAAGCTACGTTGAATTTGTGAAACTGGCGACAACCGGGTATTGGAGAAGAGGAAAAGTTGATTTTGGCCCATACCTGTATTCCTATGCCTTCAACAATTTCGAGGGGCATGCCATCCGGTTAGGAATGAAGACCAATGAATATTTTCATCGAAAAATTACACTCCGTGGCTATGCCGGTTACGGAACTCTGGATGACCGATGGAAATATGGCTTGACAGGGAGCTATATAATTAGCAGAAAACCCTGGACAGAATTCAAACTTCACAGTTCGCTTGACCTGGAGCAAGTGGGCATACGGTCTGAAGACCTCATTGACAACAACTACATTTTCTATGCCGCTACGAGGTGGCAAACCTTCAGAAGGCCGTATTATCTTTCAGACAACAGCTTTAGCATACAAACGGAACCAACCAAAGGGTTGATGCATATGTTGACAATAAGACATGAATACTATGACCCCCAATATCCCTTTTATTATTATGAAAATCCCGGAGCTCCGGATTCAAAATTAAAAAGTGATATTTCTTCTCCAACACTTAAATTTACCACCCGGTGGGCCCGTGATGAAATGTTCATGCAGGATGGTAATGAACGAATAAGCCTGGGAGCCCGAAGATCTCCGGTCATTCAGTTCGACTATACGTACGGATTCAAAGACGTGCTGGACAGTGACTTTGATTTCCACAAAATTCAGTTGGAGTTTAAACAAAAGCTGAGGCTCGGAGGCATTGGTGAGTCGCGTTATAAAATAAAGGGCGGATATATCTTTGGTCAATTACCCTATTTATTGTTAGAAAATCATATCGGTAATGAGTCCGCGTTTTATACCAATGGCGCATTCAATACCATGAATTATTTTGAATTTGTTTCCGATCAATATGCCTCCTTCCATTACGAACATTTTTTCCAGGGGCTATTAATGAATAAAATTCCATTGATAAGAAACCTGAAATGGAGGCTTTTGGCAACAGCCAATGTGTTGTATGGTTCATTGCGACAGGAAAATATTGATATCATTTCACCGGTTGACCCGGAAGGAAATCCAACCCCGGGATTCAATCACCTTGATAAAGGCCTGCCATATGTGGAGTTGGGGTATGGAATAGAAAATATATTTAAAATTATCCGTGTCGATGGCGTACACCGGATCACGTATCGCGATAATCCAAATGCCCAGAAGTTTGAACTCAAATTTAGTTTACAGTTTAAATTGTAGATTCCATCCGTCACTTACTCCACCCAGGCGGAGTGACGATTATGAAAACACGAAAATAAGGTGCAAATGTGTATAAACCCACTACATTTCACTAGTCACGGATGCGGAGTCTTTTTACTCTTTTTTTATCTTTAATTTAGCTTTTAATTTTTCTAGAAAGGATAAATCCTCGGTATCCCTCGATTTACTCCTTCCTTTAATTGCAGCCTTTTTAAGAAGAATTAAATCATCTATATCCATAACATTAATAGAAACTTCATCTACTGTTGCCTTTCTGACTCTTCGATAAGCATAGTTAAAATCAATGATGTCTAGTTTTTTAAGTATTTCTATTCTTAAAGGTGGTTGGCCTATACCAATCATTTTTTGAACCAGAAACATTTCCTTTTTGACACTATCACGAGGAATTCCGTAATCAATACACGCTTTTATCAATTTCAGAGCATTTTCTTCTGTCGCATTAATATATATATCTAAGTCATTTGTTGCACGTACATGGCCATAAACACCTAATGCAAATCCACCAATAAGCATATACTCCACATTATTTTTGTTGAGTTCAATTATAAAATCTTTGAAGTGCTTTGGGAATTTAGTATTGGCTTTACTCATCATCTATATAATATATCTCTCTTTTCACGGGATAATCAACTACATAAATATTCATCATAGCATAGTTAGCAATTAATGTTTCACAATAAGCTTCAAAATTTTCCTCCATGGTCCTGGATATTGCAAGTTCTACTTCAGCATCCAAATAATCTTCATTTTCATCTATGTAGTAAATTGTTCTTGTATTCATAAGAATATATTAACTTCTAAAACAAAGCTAATAATTTTTTTATCAACCTGCCGGTAACAGCCCCAGGTAGTCTCGTACGTTTGACGAGTGACGATTATGAAAATAAGTGTCACTCTGGTGCTTTCAGGAATAATCAATATTGATCACTTAGTTTGGAGCCGGGCGATTGTGAGTTCCAAATGCTAAACCACCTACCTCCTCGGATCTATATAGGTTTTCCATAATTTCAAGTTCACAAAAAACTGGTCTTCGGCAATTTTAAAATCATCTGGATGAAGGCCGTTAAGATCAATAGTTTGAGCGTCTTTGGTTGGATAGATCAATTCATACTTACCGGGAGCTGTAGTCACTTTTATAGGCATTTTAAAATCTTTTACATCAGCCTGCCAGTTATAAGTTGCTTTCACAACATCACCTTTTTTAGTGATACTAACTACTAAGGTTGGCAAATCCTTATATCTGAAATACTGGTCAAAAAAGTAGTCCAAATCCATACCGGCTTTTTGGCTGATATAATCAAAGACTTGCTGACCGTCAATGGACTGATACCGGAATTCTGTATTTAGACCTCTTAATATTTCAATCCACAACACATCATTAGCAATCACATGCCGTAATGTGTTCAAGACCAATTGACCCTTATCGTACATATCAACTGAACCTTCCATATTCACATTTAAGGGTCCGATAATTGGCCGGTCATTTTTTACATTCTGCTTTTTGCCATTGATGTATATCATGGCTTGCTCATAACCGAAAGTATGCTCCACATATAGTCCTTCGCTATACGCTCCAAAACTTTCATGCACCCACATATCCGCCAAATCGTTCGTGGTAATGCTGTTTCCCCACCATTCATGGGCCGTTTCGTGAAGGATGAT
>DAOVVI010000060.1 GCA_030637245.1 Cyclobacteriaceae bacterium | reverse complement strand
CAGGCCCTCGCATGGCAATGGTTTAAATGATAAAGCCAAAGCTTCCATTAAAGCAGTAAGGAAGGTAGAAATGTATATTGATTTTTGGGAAGTTAATCCAAGGATGGACTTGTTAGATGACAGGGAGGATGACGAAGTTTATGTTTCGGCTAAAGAAGGTGAAAAGTATGTACTATATTTTCCAGATAATGGAGATGTTAAATTAAACCTTAAAAAGTATAAGTACACCTTTGATATAAAATGGATAAATATTAACACCGGAGAATTCGGGCCTGAATCGATATTGGAAGGTGGAAATACAGTACGGATTACCACACCATCTCAAGGGAATTGGTTCGCAATAGTTTTAAAGAAGTAACCATATAATTTCCTGGTTGTTAACTATAGTCTTTCCATATCCGTCACTCCGTTTGAGTGGAGCGACTGTCATGGGATTTTTATAATATCATTCCGGCTCGACCGCAACCACATTTTCTACAACATCATCTGCCCCATGCGTGAGTTTTTTAAGCTTTTTCACGAAGATGATCAGGATAAGACCAAACCCAACACAAAAAGCGAAAACTCCTAAAAAAATCGTAAGCTCTCCTGCACTTTGGGCTGCTTCGCCAATGAGTCCCGCAAATTTACTTGCAATTCCTGTGGCAAGGAAATAAGCGCCCATCATAAATGAAACATATTTTGCCGGTGACATTTTGGTAATAAAAGATAAGGCGACAGGTGATAAACTCAGCTCTCCTACTACATGCAAAAAATAAGCTCCAAACAACCAATAAATAGAAGCTTTTCCGTCAATGGATTCAAATGTTTCCAAGGCAGCTCCGGCAAGTAGCATAAACCCAAATCCTGTGATGACCGTACCAACACCCATTTTAAATAGTGAAGAAGATTCCCATCCTTTTTTACTCCATTGCACCCATAGCCATGCCATGGGTACGCCAATTAATATCACAAAAAATGCATGAAGCGATTGGAGAAAACTAGCAGGAACTTCAAATCCCCACATGACTCGATCTATCTTTTCTTTGGCATAAAGGTTCATCAGGCCACCCGCTTGCTCGTATGCGCCCCAGAATACAATCACGATGATAAAAGATAACATCAAGACAATCAACCTGTCTTTTTCTACTGAAGTAAGCTTCACCTTTTCTTTGGTTTCTTCATTGACTTTGTGAGGTAAAAAGTTGCCAACTCCTTTTAAATATCTTTGTCCAAAAATATAAACGACCTGGCCAATGGCCATACCTATTCCCGCCAGTCCAAATCCATAATGCCAGTTGATCACTTCACCGATGTATCCTACAAGTAAAGGCGCTGAGAAAGCCCCAATATTAATTCCTATATAAAAAATAGTAAAGGCTGTATCTCTGCGGCCATCGCCCTTTCTGTAAAGATTCCCAACCATCGAAGATATGTTTGGCTTCAAAGCGCCAACTCCCAGAATTATGAATACCAGGCCAGAATAAAAAGCCACTATGGAATCAAAAGCGAGAATAAAATGTCCGATGCAGAGAAGAATTCCTCCTAACATTACCGTTTTCTTCTGCCCAAGCAAACGGTCGGCGAGGAGGCCGCCAGGCACAGACATAGCATAAACCAGCATGGTGTACCAGCCATAAAGTTCAAGGGCTGAAACATTGTCCCAACCTAAGCCCGGATTTCCATTTCCATTTTTTGCAGTTAAATAAAGAACCAGAATGGCGCGCATTCCATAATAGGAAAACCGCTCCCAAAGCTCCGTAAAAAACAAAATGTACAATCCTTTTGGGTGGCCCCACAATGTTTGCTGTTGCATATCCCTAATCTTTGAAAAGCGGTAAATATACTATTAATCCTGAATTTGAGTGCAAACGATCTATTCAATTATCAAACTCAACATAATTCAAAATCAATCCCGACGGAGGAGCAATGTAGTCCAATGGAATTTCATCAGGTTGCAAAAGGGAGCTTTCAATGTCATTCAAACTTATCTCTCCCCTGCCAAGTCTTAATAATTGGCCCATCATTAATCGGATCTGATTGCGCACAAATCCTATTGAATGGACATGGTAAACATAACTTGTGTCTGGAAAAAAATTGGCTTGATACAATTTATTTTTTCCAATTTTACTCACCAATATCTCCCTTTCAAAGTTGGTCTTTTCTGAAGGTTTGGTGCAATATTTTCTGAAATTATGTTTACCCTGAAAGAATAGGGCTCCCTTTTTCATCAGATCAATGTCCAGATTTTCCATGAAAGAAGAAATGAGTGAAGCGCTGAATGGATGACATTTTTCACCAAATGAAAACAGGTAAACATACTCCTTGATTTTGGGGTTTTGAATAATGTTGAAATGGCGATCAACTTCTTCGATGTTTAATGCCCGGATATCAGCAGGAAAGTTTCGGTTAAGGTCAATTAAAAATTGATTTAAATTCAATGGTTCTTCTAAGAAAAGTTCAAATGCAGAACGGTTAGCAGAAACCATAGCATCGGTGCGACTTGCTCCAAGGGTTTTAAATTTAGTATGCCCAAGGGCAAAGCTTAAGGTTTTATCTACCATCTGATGTAATGTCTTCAAGCCGGTTTGTTTAGCCCAGCCATGAAATCTAAATCCCAGGTATTGAATATGGATCAGGTAATAATGTTGTTGCATATAAATATGAGTGACGAAGATTTAGCTTCAATAATTCATGACTAATGGAGTTAGATTGGGACATTGGCTTTTTTATGATGTAAAGAAAGGTATTATTTCATTGTTAATTCTTGAATGATCAATGTATGTTGAGGAAACAATTTTATCAGATCTTCCCTCTCTGCCAATTCAAAATCATCGAAATGAAAACCCGGAGCCACAGTGCACCCCAAAAGCGCATAGCTGTTTTTATCAACCACTCTTGCGCCAAACCAATGGTTTCGCGGGATAGTAATTTGAAGACTTTCTCCGGCTTCCGGATTTTGTCCCAGTAGCTGGCAGTTTAATTGTCCATCATCACCCAACACAAACAATTCAAGTGTAGTTCCCAAATAGAAGTGCCACGTTTCATCGGATTGTATTCGATGAAAACCAGAAAAATCATCACCTTTTAAAAGAAAATAGATGGAAGTGGCAATGCTTCTATCACTATTGTATCTATTGGGTAAGGCCCCTTTTTCAATATTTTCATCCGATCTGTAAGCCTCCCTGAAATACCCTCCCTCCGGATGTTTTTCCAGGTTTAGCGTATCAATCCAATAGTTTGCCTTTTTTCATCTAATTTTATTTCTAACACTCGTACCCGTGATAAGAAAATATTTTTATACAATATATCAAATAAAATTACTTACTTTGAAGCGGAGAATACACATAACCTATCTATCATTTTTTTAATGGATCCTTACTTTCAGGAAAAACTGAGTCATATCAATGATCTCATAAAGCTATCGCAGGTTGATGGAGAAGAATCTCATATGGAGTTGAACTTCATAAATTCAGTAGCTGCAAGATTAGGCATCGAGAAAAATGATGTACAACGAATTAAGAATGGTGATATAGAAATTACCTTTTCTACCCCAAAAACAGAGTCAAAAGTAATCGAACAATTTCATCGACTCATTGTCCTAATCGGAATAGACAAACTGATTTATAAAGAAGAAGTATCATTTTGTGTGGAGCTCGGTGTGAGAATGGGTCTTAACTATAATGCTATCACAGAAGTATTGAGAAAAACACTCAGAAATCCGGCCTACATAATGCCCCTGGATGAAATGGAACAAATCTTCAAAAAGTACTCAAACTAATCGCACGTGACACTTCATTAGAAAATAAATAAGAACATCAGGAATATCATTACCCATGAAATGACATTGAATTGCCAAAAGATTGTATAAATCTCCAGCTTCACTTTTTCCAATGGATTTGTCGCTGCAATTAATGTTTTTACAGGATCATTTTCAATCAACATATATTTATAAAAAAGTATGGCCGAAATAATCATGCCCGTTAAAACATAGGCAAGATGAATTGCGGAAAATACAAACACGTAGGTAATAATGTTATTGCTATCCGGGATAAAGTCATTTCTCAATAATTCCATCCAGGCAATGGTTTGTGAAATGAAAAACAGCAACCCGGAAATAAGTGTGAAGCTCAATAGTTTTCTCAATAAAGAAATTTCATCGTTTTTATACGCATTCAGCATTCTGGAAGTAAAATACACCGAACAAATCAACAGGATAGTACTAATAGTATAAAATTTGGGCAAGTTAAATGTGAAATTTCCCTTAAGCTCAAAAGCGAGATGTTTAATAAACATGTAGGAAATAAATGCATACAAAAGACAAGAGATGGAAATCACCAGATAATTGATCATTTTGAGAGGGTGAATTCCTTCAATTCTTTCAATTACCGGTTTTTTTATTGATACTCCGGCCCGTTGATTATATGGCTTCATGATTCAATATAAACTCAATTTTTAATATTAGGTTTATAAATTTACTACTATTTTTTATTTAAATGATAGCGCCTAACAATTTTAGAATTGTATTTTTGAAACGAACAAAATCTCTGTTTATTGAAAGTAATAGACTTTATAAAGCTTTATCAGGACGATATCATTACCAGATCCCTCGCTGAAATACTAAAACCAAATTCTGGTGTCAGGATACAGCTAAAGGGATTATCGGGTAGCCTGGATGCTGTAGTAGGTGCTACGATTTCAAATTCAAATCTTCACCAAAGCCATCTGTTCATTTTTCATGACAGGGAGGAGGCGGCTTATTTCCAGAATGACCTTCAAAACCTCATGGGAAAGAAAGATGTTTTTTTCTTTCCAACATCCTATAAAAGACCATACGAATTTGAAGACACTGAAAATGCCAATGTACTTTTAAGAACAGAGCTTATAAATATACTTAACACCAAGGGAACTGCAGGGGCTTTAATTGTAAGTTATCCTGAAGCTTTATGTGAAAGAATTGTCAACAAAAGATCATTAAAAAGCCATACTATTCATCTGCAGGTGGGAAAGGAAATTGATGTTGATGGATTATTTAAAAAGCTCATTGAATTTGATTTTGAAAAAGAAGATTTCGTATATGAAGCCGGGCAGTTTGCTATGCGTGGAGGGATAATAGACGTTTTTTCATATGCCAATGAAATGCCATACAGAATCGAATTGTTTGGTAATGAAATAGAAAGTATTCGAACTTTTGATCCCAATTCTCAATTATCATTAGATCAGATAAATTCTATTGGAATCATTCCAAATATTCAGACCAGGTTTATTAATGATATAAAACAATCATTTTTGAGTTTTTTACCTAAAAACACAAAAATCTGGTTTAAGGATGTACAACTCACATTGGATACCATCGATAAATATCATGAAAATGCCAAGGCGGGTTTCGATGATATATTAAGTAAAAGCAACAATACCCAGGTGATTCAAAATCCCGAATTATTATTCGAAACCCATGAATCCCTGTTGAATGATCTGGACAAACATGATATTATCGAATTTGGAAATCGCTTTTATTTCAAATCAATTTCAGAATTCACATTCAATTCTGAACCTCAACCATCTTTCAATAAAAATTTTGAATTGATTGCGGAAAATCTGATTCAAAATCAACAAAAGGAGTATAAACTTATAATTGCCGCAGATTCTTTCGCCCAGATTGATCGGTTAACGTCCATTTTTGAAGAAATAGATCCGGAATTAAAATTCAATCCGCTTAATATCAGCTTGCGAAATGGATTTATTGATCATGATAATAAAACTATTTGTTACACTGATCATCAACTTTTTGAGAGATACCACAAATATAAATCAGGAAAAAAGTATTCAAAATCCAAAGCACTAACACTAAATGAGCTGAAATCCCTTCAGACCGGTGATTATGTCACACACATTGATCACGGAGTAGGAAGATTTGTCGGCTTGGATAAAATTGAGGTAAACGGAAATCAACAGGAAGCAATGCGGTTGATTTACAAGGATGATGATATCTTATATGTAAGTATTTATTCACTTCATAAAATATCTAAATATTCAGGTAGAGAAGGCGCACCACCTGCAATGAGTAAATTAGGCTCACCAGAGTGGGAGAAGAAAAAGAAACGTGTCCGTAATAAAGTAAAGGACATTGCCAAAGATCTCATTGCACTTTATGCTAAAAGAAAAGCAGCGCCGGGTTTTGCGTTTTCACAAGATAATTATATGCAGGCGGAGTTGGAAAGTTCCTTCCTTTTTGAGGACACTCCGGATCAGGCAACAGCCACAGAAGATGTGAAAATTGATATGCAAGTTGCCCACCCGATGGATCGTCTAATTTGCGGAGATGTGGGTTTTGGAAAAACAGAGATTGCCATTCGCGCGGCTTTCAAAGCAATTCTGGATGGAAAACAAATAGCTTTGCTCGTTCCAACTACCATCCTGGCTATGCAGCATTACCGGACCTTTAAAGAGCGACTGCAAAACTTTCCTGTTTCAGTAGAATACATTAACCGGTTTAAATCATCAAAAGAAATTAAGCGGATTTTAAAAAATACGGTTGATGGAAAGGTTGATATTCTAATTGGAACGCATCGAATCGTTAACAAGGATGTAACTTTTAAAGATTTAGGATTACTTGTCATAGATGAAGAACAGAAGTTTGGAGTAAGTGTGAAAGAAAAACTTAAAAAGTTTCGCGTAAATGTGGATGTGCTGACTTTGACTGCAACACCAATTCCAAGGACATTGCATTTTTCGCTTATGGGTGCGAGGGATTTGAGTATCATTGCAACTCCACCCCCAAACCGGCAACCGGTAACTACTGAGATTCAAACATTTAGCGAAACTATTATCCGGGATGCAATCAGCTTTGAATTGAGAAGAGGAGGGCAAGTATTTTTTGTACATAATCGAATAAAAGATATTGATCAGGTTGCAAATATCATTTTAAAACTTGTTCCTGATGCTAAAATTTTAGTTGCCCATGGCCAAATGGAAGGTAACAAACTGGAAAAGTCCATGATGAAATTTATTGAAGGTCTTGCAGATGTCCTGGTTTCCACAAACATCATTGAATCTGGTCTCGATATTCCAAATGCCAATACGATCATTATTAATCATGCCCACATGTTTGGGCTTTCAGATCTACATCAAATGCGCGGTCGTGTTGGAAGATCTAATAAAAAAGCATTTTGTTACTTACTTTCACCTCCAACTATCAGATTATCATCAGAAGCCAGAAAAAGATTGAAAACCCTTGAAGAGTTTTCGCATTTAGGTGATGGATTTAAAGTTTCTATGAGAGATCTTGATATCCGGGGCGCCGGAAATTTACTGGGCGCTGAACAAAGTGGGTTCATCAATGACCTGGGATTTGATACATATCATAAAATTTTGGATGAAGCAGTTCAGGAATTGAAGGAGACAGAATTCAAGGACTTGTTTCATAAGAATTTGATAGATGTAGAAGATTTATTCTCATCAGATTGTGTGATTGATACTGATTTTGAGTTATTAATTCCTGACGAATATATTTCTAATATTTCTGAACGATTAAGAGTCTATAATGAATTAGATAATATTCAAAAGGAAGAAAAACTAAAAGAGTTTATAAAATCTGTGGAAGACAGATTTGGTCCATTGCCTCATGCTGTTAAGGAACTTGTAAAGATGGTTAGATTGAGATGGGATGCCGAAAAGCTGGGATTTGAAAAGTTGAGTATAAAGAATGAAACGTTTAAAGCTTTTCTAATCTCATCAGAAAATGAACTATATTATAATTCTTCTGTTTTCGGTAGCATATTAAAGTTTGTTCAGCAACATTCTAACATTTGCAAAATTAAGGATGGAAAAAACAGGGTTATATTTATAGTTACTAATATTAACTCTTTGGACAAGGCTAGACATCTTTTGAAAGAGATACTGAAATTAAAATCATTACAGATGCAATAAATTCAGTGTT
>DAOVVI010000254.1 GCA_030637245.1 Cyclobacteriaceae bacterium | reverse complement strand
ACTTTTGAAGCTGATGATTATGCTAAATTGAAAAACAGGCTGGAAGTCATTGACAACGAAATTGGAACGGATGGCAATTACCTTTACTATTTATCTACTCCTCCCAGCCTTTATAGTATCATTCCCGAAAATCTGGCACAACATAAGCTTAACAGACAAGGGAAATCCATCGGTTGGAAAAGAATTATTATAGAGAAGCCTTTCGGATACGACTTGCAATCGGGGAAAGCTTTGAATAAGGATTTGCTAAAGTTTTTTAAAGAAGATCAGCTATACAGAATCGATCACTACTTAGGCAAAGAAACCGTTCAGAATTTATTGGTGACTCGTTTTGCCAATGGATTTTTTGAGCCTGTGTGGAACCGGAATTTTATACATCATGTGGAGGTAACCACTTCGGAAAGTATTGGTGTGGAAGGTAGGGGAGGGTATTATGAAGGTTCAGGAGCTCTTCGGGATATGGTGCAAAATCATTTGCTGCAGGTCGCCGCATTAGTTGCCATGGAACCTCCGACAACCATCGATGCTTCTTCCATTCGCAATGAAACCTTAAAAGTTTTTCAATCACTAAGACCGCTTAGTGAGCATGATTTACAGCATAATGTGATTCGTGGTCAATACAGTGCCGCAACAGCAAGAGGTAAACAAATGTTGGGATATCGTGAGGAAGAAGGCGTTGATGTAAACAGCCGGACAGAGACTTATGTGGCCATGAAGTATTTTATTGATAACTGGAGATGGGGTGGAGTTCCTTTTTATATCCGTACAGGAAAGTGTCTGCCTACCAGGGTAAGTGAGGTGGTGATTCATTTCAAACCAACTCCTCATGCACTTTTTGTGGATAATAAAGATTTTTGCAATACCGGAAATCAGTTGGTAATCAGGATACAGCCGGATGAAGGTATTCTTTTAAAATTTGGCATGAAAATTCCCGGCGCTGGGTTTGAAGTGAAAAACGTAAATATGGATTTCCATTATTCAGATTTGCAACAAACCTATGTACCAAGCGCCTACGAAAGATTGCTGCTTGACGCCATGCTTGGCGATGCTACACTTTATGCCAGGGGAGATGCGGTAGAGGCGGCTTGGGAATTTGTACAGCCTGTTTTGGACTATTGGAAAAATGATCAGGAAGCACGTCTTTATGGATATCCTGCCGGCAGTTGGGGTCCTGATGTGGCAGACAAATTGTGCGAGGATCCTGGAATCACCTGGCGGTATCCATGCAGAAATCTAGCGGAAGACGGAGTTTATTGTGAGCTATGATGGGTGCTAGGCTCTAGTACTGGGGGCTATGTTCTGGGTTCTAGGCCCTGGATTCTGGCTATTGGGTGTTTATTGAGTCTTCCAAGAATCGTCCATCAATAGGCTGGCTAAGAAGTGGCAATGCCTGTAGGCAGGGATTGGTGATGCCATCAACTTAAGCTCCTATTGTCCCTCTCTGGAGAGGGTGAAGGCCTGCCTGCCGAATCAGGCGGGGAGAGGAAATAAAAAATATTCTTAAGTTAATGGCATTATGGCGGCTTGGGGGAAACTAAAGACGAAATATAAAAAATGGATTTTATGTGATGAAATTCAACTTCAGTAAGGCAATTACATTTACTTAAAATTTCTAATTTTAGCATTCCACAATAAAAATGACAGATTTATTTTCTAAAGTATGAAGGAACCAAAGGTTTTGATTTTTGATAATTCAGAAAAACTTGTTGAAGCTTTTACACATCATTTTATGAGTTTAATGAGTTTGACGGATGGAGATTTTCATGTCGCACTTTCAGGTGGAAGTACACCAAAAATCTGGTTTGAAGAATTGGTTAAAAACCATAAGGACGATATTGATTGGAAAAAGGTACATTTTTTTTGGGGAGATGAGCGATGTGTGCCTCCGGATGATGAGGATTCCAATTATGGAATGGCCAAAAAACATTTACTGGATCATATCAGCATCCCGGAACAAAATGTTCATCGCATATTGGGGGAGCTGATTCCTGAAGAGGCCGCTGAACTTTATGGAGAGGAATTGTTCGAAATCCTTTCCCAGGGTACTATTCCAATTTTTGATCTGGTGATCCTGGGCATGGGAGATGATGGACATACTGCTTCCATTTTTCCACATCAAATCGAACTTTGGGATTCTGAAAAGTATTGTGTGGTGGCAACACATCCCGGCTCCGGTCAACGAAGGATTAGTCTAACTGGGAAAGTTATAAACGGAGCTCGCTCAGTTGCTTTTTTAGTTACCGGTGATAAAAAGGCGGATAAAGTCATGGAAATTTTACATAGTAAGGAAGGTTCAAACAGCTATCCTGTCAGCCGTGTTTCTCCTGAAAAAAGCAACCTTTACTGGTTTTTGGATAAACCGGCTGCTAGCCATATTTCAGAATGATCAAAAAGAAAACCATTATGTTGTTAGCTCTGGGTACGTTGATCGTATTCGGAGGCCTGGGAATTGCACTAATTCCATATGTGAGAAATATGGGGATAGATGCATTTTTTATGGGTGCTGAACCCATTTGGCTCCAGGTTCTTGTCGGAATCGTTTTCGGGCTAGTTACAGCTATGGCCGGCTGGCAAATTGTAGAATTACCAATAATGGCTAAAACGAAAACATTTTTTGCAGGGCTGATCAATCCACTAAAGCTGGATAAGTACCAAATTGTGTTTATCTCAATTTGTGCGGGAGTTGGAGAAGAGCTATTCTTTCGCGGCGCTATTCAGCCAATGCTGGGTATTTGGATGACCTCCATTATGTTTGTATTGCTTCATGGATATTTAAACCCGTTCAATTTACCATTAACTTACTATGGAATTTATATGGTATTAGTGATTGGTGTCATAGGATTGATGACTGAGCATCTCGGTATTCTGACTGCAATGATCGCGCACACGATTATTGACGTGATATTACTAAAGGAATTATCTGCCACTTCCTTACCCAATGAAAAAGAGAATGGAGATTGATATTTATTGAAATAAATTAGAATTTCCGGCAACTAAATTAAGATAGTGTTCTAAATTAATGGTAAGCGCCTGAGATTTGGTTGTACCCCCTTCCAGTTAAAATTGAGTCCTAATATGTGGTTTCATTTTTATGTTAAGAGAAATGGAATTCAGTTTAGAAACTAATTTATCTATTGCATTCATAACTTTTTCTGCTTGTTTTTCAGACGCTTTTTTTGTGCCTGACACGTATTGCCTTAATAGTCCTGGATTCATTTCTCCCAGTTTTGCCAATTGAGTTATATTTATTTCAGGTATTAAATCGAATACAGAATCCAGACTCACCTCAAATTTCAACACAAAACCTTTACCGTATTTCAATTTGAGATCATTATCCTCTTGAATAAATATTCCAGCATTTTGTTCTAAATTGAATTTTACTTCATTATACGTTTCCCCACCAGCTACACAACCATCAATTTCCTTTACATAGGCGTAAAAAACGTCTTCATTTCGTTCGATTACTGCATTTAATGACTTCATAATTTAATTCATTTTAATCCGGATTTCTTTAAAATGCTATTCAAGGTTCCTTTTGGTATATCTTTTGAACTATGAAACGGAATTACTACAATGCCCTTTATTAATTTATGTCTATAGATTTTATGACTCCCATTTTGTCTGATAAATAACCAATCCTTGCTAAGAATTAATTTTTCAACTTCTTTTGCAGTCATATAACAAAGGTAGCCTTTATGCTACTTCTGTCCAAATTATTTTACTTTTTATCTCACCCGAGACGCCAACGAGGTATCCGAACGCTTGTTGAAGATTATTACCAGAAAAAAATGTTTACTCCTTCAACACCCAATTAAAAAGAAAATTGATATTGTAAATCATTTATTTGCAATTAACCGGACATCAATTGAAATAAATCAGAATTTCCGGCAACTAATTGTGGGTGCAGATTGTATTCTAATAAAGGGTACGTCCATGCGATTCAGTTTTGTAATTTTCTTTTTTGGTTTGATCTCATTTTCCTGTGAAGAGCAATTTGGAAATGAGAAAAATGAACTACCTCAAAAAATTGTTGATAGCTCAAATGAATTATTCCCTGGTAAATTAATTGAGCAGACTTCATTTATCTTGGATGGGGTAGATGTTTGGAAGATAAAAATTGAAAATGAATCCGGATCAGTCGTTTCTTTTTATTGGCAAAAGAGCTATAATTTACTTTTTATGATTGAAGGAGAGCGTGGGCCGTTTAACTATGATTTGATGCCACCGCTTGGCGTTTTAATCTTATCAACAGCAAAATTTTTAGCATTTGAGTCCTATTCAGAAGAGGTACTTACTTCATGGAAATTGAAAAGGAATGATTCTTACAAGAACCGTTGGGTCTATTTATTTTACCTTAATCATACTGAATCACCCATAATGATTGATGCCGTCAGCGGTGATGTTTTGTGATTCTAACCTATATCGGCTCCATATGTATCGTAGCCTCTATGTTCAGTTTATT
>DAOVVI010000067.1 GCA_030637245.1 Cyclobacteriaceae bacterium | reverse complement strand
TTCTGAGGACAGATTTAGCATAACCTATTGTCCAGGAAACCTAACCAAAGAGGAGATTGAAAGTGTGAACTACAACTATGCTGATTTTGATGAAATGGTTAAAAAATACAATCCAGATAAATTGAAAGATGGTTTTAATACAATGCCGGATGGAGAGGAAATATTTTACATTTCAAATCCTGCATTAGGCCTGTGGGCATATAAAGAAAGATTTAAATAAATGAGTCGGAAGTCAGGAGCCGGAAGACAGAAGTACTCTTCGGACTTCCCTGCCTACGGCAGGCAACTTCTAGCAATTAAAAATACATTTAATAAACAATTAAAATTATAAAATACAAAGATGAAAGAATTAGCAGATATCGGTCTCATAGGTCTTGCAGTAATGGGCGAGAACCTTGTTTTGAATATGGAAAGCAAAGGCTTTAGCGTTGCAGTTTTCAATCGTACTGTGGCGAAGGTTGACAAATTTATCGATGGTAGAGGGGCTGGGAAAAACTTTATTGGCGCTCACTCTATTGAAGAATTGGTAAAATCGTTGAAGCGTCCGAGAAAGGTGATGTTGCTTGTGAAAGCCGGAGATGCGGTTGATAATTTCATCGAGCAAATCATTCCACATCTTGAACCGGGAGATATAATAATCGATGGGGGAAATACACACTTTCCTGATACGGTTAGAAGAACTGCTTATGTTGAAAGTAAAGGCCTGCTTTATATTGGAACAGGTGTTTCAGGTGGAGAAGAAGGCGCGTTGTTAGGTCCTTCAATCATGCCCGGAGGATCAAAAGCGGCTTGGGAACATGTGAAGCCAATTTTTCAGTCTATTTCCGCAAAGGTAGAAGATGGCAGTCCATGTTGTGAATGGGTAGGTGAAAACGGCGCCGGGCACTTTGTAAAAATGGTTCATAATGGCATTGAGTATGGTGATATGCAATTGATCTGTGAAGCCTATCAAATCATGAAAGAGTACCTTGGAATGTCATATGATGAGATGCACGAGGTATTCAAGGATTGGAATGAAGGTGAATTGGATAGCTATTTGATTGAAATCACAAGAGATATTCTTGGATTCAGAGATGAAGATGGAGAGCCAATAGTTGAGAAAATTCTGGATACAGCCGGCCAAAAAGGGACAGGGAAATGGACTGGTGTAGCCGCATTGGATTTGGGTATTCCACTTACATTGATTGGTGAGGCGGTATTTGCAAGATGCCTATCGGCAGTAAAGGACGAAAGGGTAGAGGCTTCAAAAATATTGTCTGGCCCGCAACCAAAATTTGAAGGAGACAAAAAAGCATTTCTTGAAGATTTGAAAAATGCATTGTATGCTTCCAAAATGGTTTCCTATGCTCAGGGTTATGCATTGATGAACGCAGCGGCAGAAGAATATGGATGGAATCTTAATTATGGAGGAATTGCCTTGATGTGGCGGGGTGGTTGTATCATCCGTTCAGTCTTTTTAAATAAAATTAAGGAGGCATACGATAGTAATCCAAACCTGAAAAATTTATTACTTGATCCTTTCTTCAAGGAAAAGATCGAAGCTTCTCAAGCATCCTGGAGAAGAGTGGTAGCTGCAGCGATATCTAATGGCGTTCCGGTACCGGCATTAACCACAGCTCTGGCATACTTTGATGGATACAGGTCGGAGAGGTTGCCTGCTAATTTATTACAGGCCCAACGTGATTATTTTGGAGCGCACATGTATGAGCGTGTTGATAAGCCGAGGGGTGAATTTTTCCATACCAATTGGACCGGAAGGGGCGGGGATACGGCCTCATCTACCTATATTGTTTAATGTTGGGATGCCCGCCTGTCCGGCGAGGCAGGCTAAAATGATAAAATGCGTAAATGTTTGAATTGTCCATTATTCGGTCAAACCTACGCTTCGCAACCGCTAAAGCTTTCAGCGAACGCGGTAAAGCTACGGTAGGCAGGCATTTACGTATTTAATCATTTCTTCATTAGATAATTTATTCTAAAATAATGACAGAATCGTATTATCAATTGCTTTGAGTATAACAATAAAGGATATTGCAAAGATGCTTAATGTATCTCACACAACCGTGTCGAGATCATTAAATGATAGTTCTCTCATTAGCAAAGAGACAAAGGAAAGAGTTAAAGAGGTTGCGAAAAAATATAATTACCGTCCAAATGTAAGTGCCAGAAGTCTTGTGTTGGCCAAATCTTATAATATTGGTCTGTTCTTTTCCACGCTGAAAACAGGAACCACAGCCAATTTCTTTCTTAATTCTGTTAGAGGAGTAAACAGCATTATCAAAGGAAGATATAACCTCGCGGTCGAGGCCGTTGATGACTTGATCGATTTTCAGCAAATCAATCCGAGAAGCTTTGATGGTATTATCGTGATGAGCCAAAGCCCAAACGATGATGAATTCATTGCGCACGTTTTACGGGAAGAAATTCCGCTTGTCGTTTTAAACAGAGAAGTGATAGGTCAAAAAGTGACTAGTGTATTATCAGATGACCTTAAAGGAGCATATAATTTAACAAAGTTTATTATTGATCAGGGACATAGAGACATTGCCATCATTGAAGGTAAACCTGAATTTCGGACTACGTATAAACGAAAGCAAGGATTTATAAATGCACATCTTGACGCAGGATTGGAATTTAGCGAAGGATATGCTTTGAGAGGGAAATATGACCTTGAAAGCGGATATAGTGCAATGCAAATTATTTTTGATATGGAGGAACCCCCAACTGCAATTTTCTGTTCCAATGATGAAATGGCCCTTGGCGCCATGAAAGCAATTAAAGAGAGAGACATAACTATGCCCGATGAAATTTCTATTGCCGGATTTGATGACATGGGATTTACGGCATATTTAACGCCATCGCTGACTACTGTATTAAGACCGGTTGAAGAGATGAGTAAAGAAGGAACTCAAATTCTTTTGAATAAAATTGAGAATAGCAAAATGGAAGAGCCAGGTATCATTCACCTGGATACAAAGCTTATAATCAGAGATTCGGTGAAAAAAATAAACTGATTCTTAAAATACGAACACCATATAATTGAAGTAAAATAAAATTGTGAAAAAGTTATCAGTTGATCCCCGTGCAAAAGCATTAATTTTTGATTTGGATGGAACTTTGGTAGATTCTATGCCATTGCATTATGAAGCATGGAAAGACGTTTGCGCTATAAAAGGATTAAGCTTTTCGGAAGAAGAGTTTTATTCCCTGGCAGGTGTTCCGACAGACAGAATTAGTGAGATCTTAAATGAAAGACATGGAACTGACTTTGAGCCAAAAGCGGTCAGCAATTTAAAAGAAGAGACGTATCTCAAGAAAATTGACAAACTCCAGCCTATCAAGCCTGTATTCGAGCTGGCCAAACAATACCATGGGAAATTACCTATGGCCATAGGTACCGGAAGTCCGGGGCGCCATTCATGGGAAGCCGTTAGAGCTCTCGGACTAGATAAATACTTTGACATCCTTGTTTCTAAAAACGATGTAAAGGAGGGTAAACCCAACCCTGAAACTTTTTTAAAGTGTGCAAAGGCTATGGATATTTCTCCCGAGTATTGCCAGGTATTTGAGGATGGAGATCCGGGACTACAAGCAGCAAAAACAGCAGGAATGATTGCCACAGATATCCGGGAATACATTTGAGTTTTTTAGTATTTTCTATCCTGGACAAAAAAGATTGATAAGCGATTGATAGAAGATTGATAAGAGATTGATGTGTCAATCCTCTCAATCCTGCCGACTTCTGGTGTGCTTTTATAAAGCGTACCATCTACTTATAGCCTTTGTAATGCGAGTATAATTTACCAGCGCATTGCAAATGTGCGCCAGCCGGGATTTATTGATAATATAAAAGTTTTTTAAATTTTTATATACCACTAACTCAGATTCAGTTATCTTGGCTAAAACTCTTAAACCTTATTATGAATAATTTTATAATCAGACTTTTATTATCAGCTATAGCTGTATTTATTTGTGCCACAGTTTTACCCGGGGCTCACGTTGACAGTTTTTTAATCGCCATTGTTGTGGCTGGTGTTTTAGCTGTTCTCAATGTATTGATAAAGCCTTTACTGGTCATATTGACGATTCCGATTACCATAGTTACATTGGGACTATTTCTATTGGTGATAAATACCATATTGGTAATGTCAGCAAACTGGTTAGTTCCGGGATTTTCACTTGATGGCTTTTGGTGGGCCCTTATTTTTAGCGTTTTACTTTCAATAATCAATTCAGTATTTGGAGGATTGAATAAATCCAGATGAGAGACTGAATCAGTTACGTTAGAAATATTGTGGCTCCGGGCACATTCTATGATGTTTCGGGGCATTAAAATTAATTCTATACTGAAGCATTAATTCATGGGAACCTTTTGTGTAGGTGTTCAGCTTTGATGTAATGTAGTCATAGGCATAACTGAATTTCAAGAACTTATTCAGTTGAAGACCCAGGATTCCTATCACTGAATCGCCTTGTCTGTATGAAATGCCTATATCAATGATCTCATCGTAATACAAATTAGCATTTAAGTCTATTGCCAATGGCATATTGTCTTCTATACGTAATAAAAATGATGGTTTAATTTTAAGTTTAACTCCAATATCAAATACTTTTCCAGCGGTTAGATAATAATTTCTTGAGTGTCTAACGTCCCTAAAGAAATCTTCGGTCTTGGTTTTTCTGCTTGTGAGGATATAGGGAACTGAAAACCCCAGATAGAAATCATCGGTAAAATAATAAACACCAGTACCGAAATTAGGGAAATAATTTATTTCACTACCGTTGAATGAAGGATCGTTTTGATCCAAAAGATTTAGTTTACTCCAGTCGGATCTCAATATATCTATGCCACCCTGCAATCCCATTGAAAACTTTGCGCCGTTTGGAAACTTGATAAAATAGGAATAACTGCCGTACGCAGACAAATTACTATGAACCCCAATTTTATCTTCACTGATCATAAATCCGGAACCTATTCTTCTGTCTTTAAATCCCGTTTGTCCTGTGAATGTAGTGAGTTTTGGCGCTCCGGGGATATTTACCCATTGATCCCTGTACATGGCGGTGAACGAAGTATATTCAGTTCTGGCTGAATATGCTGGATTCAACACCAATCCGCTAAACATATATTGGGAAAGTACTGGTTTTTGTTGACCGAAACTTGTGTCAACAAGGGCGAATATCAAGACGATAAGTAGTATGTATTTTTTAACTTTCATTATCTGTTAAGTTCTAAATAGCCAACTTTTGCTTTCGATCCATCATTTTTATCAACAACATAGAAGTAGGTACCAATTGGTAATTCAGATCCAATCACACTTGCACCTTTATTGCTTATACCTTCAAACCGTCTTGAAGGATCGTTCATATCATAGAATTCTTTTTCATAGACTAATAATCCTGCACGATTATAAATTTTCACATTGTTATCTGGGAAGTACTCCAAACAAACGATTTGGAAGAAATCATTTAGGCCGTCATAGTTCACAGATACTCCGTTGTAAATTATAACATCTCCTTTCACTACTGCTTCAGCAGATGATACACATCCGTCAGTTCCTTCAACTTCTACCATGTATTTACCGACCGGAATATATACCAGTTCTTTTTCCTGTGCTTCAAAACCATTATCACTATACCAGGTTACTTTAAAATCTCTCGTCATATCTGAAATAATCACAGTTGCATCTCCACTTGGGTCCTGGCAATTGGATGGATTTGTAATGACGTCTATTTCCGGGAAGTATGAATCATTGGAAATCACAAATTCTGTCGGATTGGAAATACATCCTGTTATTCTGTTTTCAGCGGTTACGAGATAAGTGGATGTATCAAGATCATATATCACATTATCAATAAAGAAATTATCAACAGACGAATTATCATGTTTTCTGTAATACCTGAAAATATAATCTTTTACATTTCCTTCAATAGTTGCAGTAGCCTGACCATCGGGATTTAGACAGCTGGTCCTGTCAGAAATTATATCCACATTAGGCGGGGCTACTTCATCAAACAATACAGATGGGATCACATCTTTGCTTGAGCTGCACTGTGTCACATTATTAGTTACAATAAGTTCATAGATGGAATTTCCAAGATCAGATGCTAAAGGACCAGAATAATATAATTGTCCATCCTCATACCAATCAAAAGTATATCCGCTGATACCACCGTCGGCACTTGCTGATACTATTGCATTTGGTCTTTCCGGATCACAATTGGTGATTGGATGTATTTCTGAAATAATGATGTTTGGATTAACTGTTGCGTCCATGACTTCGATTAATACTGGTTCTGAAATACAGGTTCCAAATTCTTCATCTACGGCAATCACAGTATAATAACCTAATGTTTTTCCATACCAGGTATCTCCAGCAAAATCAGGAGTTGCTTTAGTATCTGTACCTGCATACCAAAGGAACTCAAAGTTTTCATTTGAATTTATCACCTGGGCGGTAACTATACCATTAGCTATTTCAATAGGACAGTTTGTCACTGGTGTCATCATCGGTATGGCAATTGGAGTAATACTTTTATCTTCAATTGTGAACGTTTTTTCGCCTTCACAATTATTACCCAGGTTGGTTACAAGTATAGTAAATTCACCCGAAGGTAATCCTGAAATCGAATTATTAATGGAATCCGTAATCACATTTGCTGCATTTACATTATCTCCAGCATACCAGGCATAGCTGTAATTAAATGGAGGAGTCACATTTGGATTATTAAGATCTTCATATACCTCTACAGCCAATGCACCGTTCGAAAACACAGATTCATCACAACTTGTTAGAGGCTGATAATTTGTTCCATCAAAAGTAATTATCGGATTTGTTGTGGAATCAATTACTTCTACTTTCACCGGGTAAGATTCGATCATCCACCAATTTTCTCTGGAGATAATATAATAACTACCTGAATTGATGTTATCATAAGCAGTTCGTACGTCATTTCCAGGGATGATCGCATCCGGTGTATCTCCTTCATTATAGATGTCATGATGCCAGTTAAAAGTATAATCCGATAACATATCCGGAGTACCATCGAGAGCTATATCTGTTACTTCAATGCCTCCATCGTTTGGAGAACAGATGGTTTTTGGAGTTATCGAAGTATTAAATGTTGGCTCCAAATACACAAAAGGCAAATATTGGTAATACCTGGATTCACATCCAGTAGTGTTGTTAACTGCTATAAATGTATAATATTCTTCATCTAGAGCACTTACATTATCGAGACCTGATAATGAAGGATTACCATCATCCATTCCAACATGCCATGAATATGCATAACCTCCGGCTTCAGGTAAACCTGTAGATGATTCCGTAACGGTTGCTAGCATGGTGCCAGTCCAACTTGCAGAATTAGGATTTAGTGAATATTGAGGTGTAATTATATCAATAGCTATCACCGGGTTTTCACTAATGTCATTAATGGTAACCTGAAATGGAGTAGAATAACATTTTGAAAAGTCATCCTGAGCCTGGATATAATAATTTCCGGCGGATAAATTAATAAAGGGATCAACGGTATATCCGGTTACTCCGCCCGGAGTAATGTCATTTTTA
>DAOVVI010000005.1 GCA_030637245.1 Cyclobacteriaceae bacterium | reverse complement strand
CTGCCCACTGCCACTTGCCACTTCTCAGAATACATTTAAATTGTATTTTTCTTTAAAGAAAGAAGTCTCCCTTCTTGGAGTCTCGATAATTCATAAATGAAAAGAGTCTGAAATTCAAAACGAAGAAGTATTTCCTTTTTATAAAGCAAGCACTTCAATGTTCAGCCGCGATAGATAACTAATATTTTAGTTGATTTTTACATAGATTTAAACTACATTCATACAAAAGATTTAGATCCTATTAAATAATAATAAAATACCGTTGAAAAGATCTGCCAAACGACCAGTACTCTTTGGAATAAAAGCTCATATAAAAGCCTTCTTACAGTTATATTCTTCAACCAAATACCTTCATTTTCGATTCGTCAATCCATTTTTTATTGGAGCACTCGTATTCCTGTTTTTTTATATGAGATTGTGCAACAACGACAGTGGAAATGAAGGAATCAAATACTTCGATATAGGAGAGTTTAGTACCGCAATGGACCATTATAATGAATATTTAATGCTTTACCCACACCACATTGAGACCTTATATAATCGTGGAAGGTGTTTTGAAGCATTAGGCTATCCTGCTAAAGCTGCCGAGGATTATGAGCATGTTCTCGATAGAGACCCATACAACATAATGGCACTTTTAAGTCTTTCGCAAATATATTACAATGAAGATGAATTTGAAATTACCATAAACCTTTGCAAAAATGCCATAATGATCGATGAGCAAAATTATTTAGCTCATTATTTTAAAGCTAGGGCTCACCATAAAAACAGAGATTTTTTTGAAGCCATTGAAGAATATAATGCTGTTGTTGATATCAATCCTGACTATGGGAACGTCTATCTTCATAGAGGTAATTTATATTTATCATATGGATGGAGACCATTCGGCTGTTATGATCTACAGACGGCAGATTGCCTAAAGGTTGAAGGAGCCGGTGAGGCTTTGCTCAAATATTGCCGGTGATAATTCAACAAATGAAAATTACTGGTTAGTGTCAACAAGAAAACAAGTCATATTCAATAAAATGAAAATATCGCGATAAGAAACATTTTTTGTTTTGAGGTGTTTTCTTGCTGACACTAGTTAATTCATGGATTTTTAGTATCTTTCGTACAATACAATTGCAATCACATAAAACAGACGTCTCATGGAAAAGAGAAGACAATTCCTGAAAAAAATGACCGGTTTAACCGCCGGAATCATGATTCCGATTCCTAATATTTCATTTGGTAAAAATATATTATCCGATAAGTGGGGAGACGTACTTCCAAAACGCAAATTGGGTAATACAGGTAAAGAGGTGACTATGCTTGGAGTTGGCGGATATCATGTAGGCTGGACTACGGAACGGGATGCTCAGGCCGTTATTGAAGCAGCCATGGAAGGAGGCATCCGGTTTTTTGATAGTGCAGAATCGTATGGCCCACATACCAGCGAAATCAGATATGGGAAATACCTCACTCCAAAATACCGCGAAGAAATTTTCTTAATGACTAAATCCACTGCAAAGGATGCTAAAACCATGCAGGAACACCTTGAGGCTTCCCTGAAACGCATGAAAACCGACTATCTTGATCTTTGGCAGGTTCATTCCGTTACCAATCCGGATGACGTAGATACCCGAATGGAAAATGGCGTATTTGATGTTGTGATGAAAGCAAAAGAAGATGGAAAGGTGAAGCATGTTGGTTTTACAGGACACAGAAATCCTAAAGCACATTTGAGGGTACTGGAAAGAACTTCAGACAATCCTTTTTTTGAAACCATTCAGATGCCTATCAATGTTATAGACGCCAATCACGATCATTTTATCAATACTGTTTTACCACAAGCATTGGACCGAAATATGGGTATTTTGGCTATGAAAACTATGTCTGACGGAAGATTTTTCGGAAAGAAAACGAGGTTGGACAAAGTGCTATGGGAAACGGATAAACCAGCCATTCCGGAGAAGTTATCTATCAAAGAAGCATTGTATTTTGTTTGGTCTCTTCCGGTAAGCGTACTGATAACCGGGGCTGAAAATGAACAATTTATCAAGGAGAAGATCGGTCTTGCCAAAGGATTTAGCAGTTTTAATGAAGCTAAAAGAACCCGCTTAATCTCCAAAGTAAGCGCCCAGGCAGAAGAGGGAAAAGTTGAATATTATAAAAAAATTAGCTGATTAATTCCTAAGTAACGTCAGGTTGATATCATCCAATAACGTCAGGTGAAGTTCTTTACTGGTGAATTTGTTAATGGTATATGGAAGCCCATGTTCATCGCCATTATCAATAAATCGCAAGACCGTATCATCCAATTTCCAATTGAGGGTATTCTTTAGTGTATCATTGGAAAAGATGCAACCTTCGTAACCAAAGGCACAAATCTCAACCTTTCCATTGTCCATAAAATTTACCAGACCAGTCATTTTTAGGTTGTCACCATTTAGTTCTGGCATGGTTTTATCGGCCTTAGTTTCCCAATGTGCTTTCCACTCGCCAATAATTTCCTGCTCTTTACTTTTGTTTGAATCACATCCATTGATCAAAAATAATACGATATATATCAACGGTAGGGATAGCTTTAAAAAATTATCTTGCTTCATTTTTTTCTGTTGACTACTTAAAAACGAATCCTAAAAATATTATTGCCTGATTTCCAGACTTTTTAAAAAGGGCATTAAATGTAGGAATTAAAAATATTATTTAAAAATCAACTTTGTCTTCAAAACCATCCTGTGTATAGAAATATTATTTCCTGTGAAATTGTATATTTTATCCATCGGTATCCACGCTAATTCATTGGATTCGTCACTTATTACATAGTTTTCAGTTCTTTCAGCGACAAACAGAAAACGGATATCATGGTGATAATGTGAATTGACATTTTTGTGTTTTGGAATCAGATGGATATCTATATCGAAGATATCCTCTTCAATTAATCTCAATGATTTTAAGCCTGTCTCTTCTCTTGCCTCCCTGGTAGCGACTGCAATGATATTTTCATCTCCATCTGCATGACCCCCCGGTTGAAGCCAACGATTTAATTTCTTGTGATGCACTAACAATACGGAAGTTCCGAATTCATCCATTATCCATGCAGATGCAGTCATATGTCCGGTTAATAAAGACCGTTTATAACAATTTGAAAAGTTGGTTAAGAGTGATTTAAACCTGGGAATAGTTGCCTTTTCTTCATCAGAGGATGTTTGGTAATTATTGAGAGCCTGAATTAATAGTGCCCGATCCATAACTAGAAAAGAGGTGAATATCGTATAAATGCCGCTCTTTTACTATTATTATAAATCTCTTATTCGTTTTTTAAAGCTTCAGCGCCACCGACAATTTCCAGAATTTCATTAGTGATTGCCGCCTGCCTTGATCTGTTATAAACTAATCTAAGATCATTGAGTAAATCCCCCGCATTTTCTGTCGCTTGATCCATAGCAGTCATCCTGGCACCGTGTTCAGAGGCGTTTGATTCAAGAATAGCTTTATAGAACTGTACCTTTAAGGTTCTGGGAATCATTTCTTTAATGATAAATTCAACCGACGGTTCAAAAATATAATCTGTTGAGGAACCTATTTCTTCTTTTTCTTCTTTTGCAATCGGGAGAAATTGTTCAGTCTTCAGAATTTGGGTAGCAACATTTTTGAACTCATTATAAACCAATTCGACCTGATCAAAATCTCCTTTGATGAATCCCTGCATAGCAAACTCTGCTGCCTCTTTTGCTTTGTCAAAAGATAAATCGCCAAATATCTCATAGAAATTGTCAATAACCTGGTAGTTCCTTTTAGCGAAATAATCAAAAGACTTGTTACCCAACGGAAGTATCCACAATTGATTGTTTTTTTCCTGCGCCTGATACTTCTCTTTTATCAAATTCAATCCGGCTTTGACGGCATTTGTATTGAATGCACCACATAATCCCCTGTCGGAAGTTATTACAACAATCAATACTTTTTCTATATCCCTATCCAGGCTATATTCACTCTTTTGATCACCTTTTAAGCTAACGGTAACATTTTCCAGAATTCCATAAAGTTTCTTCACATAGGGCCTCATTTGAAGAATAGCATCCTGTGCCTTTCTTAATTTTGAGGCAGCTACCATTTTCATGGCCTTTGTGATCTGCTGTGTTGACTTAACAGATTGAATACGAGTTCTTACTTCTTTTAAATTTGCCATTGCAGCAATCTATCAATCTTTCTAAAATTGAGCGGCAATCTCAAGCGCCACTTTTTTCATCGTTTTTTGTCCTTCGTCAGTCAGTTTTCCGGATCTCAATTCTTCCAAAACATCTGCATGTTGAAGTTTCATTTCCTTCAGGTATGTTTTTTCAAAATCCTTCATTTTTTCAACATCTACACTATCCGTAAAACCTTTGGTGGAGGCATATATGATAGCAACTTGCTGTTCTACCTGCATCGGCGAAAACTGTGGTTGTTTTAATATTTCCTGATTTTTTCTACCTCTATCTATAGTTCTTTGAGTTGCTGGATCCAAATCGGATCCGAATTTGGAAAATGCCTCCAATTCACGGAACTGAGCCTGATCAAGCTTTAGCGTACCGGCCACTTTTTTCATAGATTTAATCTGAGCGTTTCCTCCAACCCTCGATACGGAAATACCTACATTAATTGCTGGTCTGATACCCGAGTTGAATAAGTTAGTCTCTAAAAATATCTGGCCATCTGTAATCGAAATTACATTTGTCGGGATATAGGCGGAAACATCTCCTGCCTGGGTTTCAATAATCGGAAGTGCCGTTAAGGAGCCGCCACCTTTTACCATTCCCTCTAACGACGAGGGTATATCGTTCATTTTTTGCGCAATCTCATCACTTCCATTAATCTTTGCAGCCCTTTCCAATAAACGAGAGTGCAAATAAAATACATCGCCGGGATAGGCTTCACGTCCAGGAGGTCTTCGTAAAAGTAAAGAAACCTGCCTGTAGGCGACGGCCTGTTTAGAAAGATCATCGTATATAACCAAAGCGGGTCTTCCGGTATCGCGGAAAAATTCGCCAATTGTGGCGCCAGTAAATGGTGCAAAGTACTGCATAGGAGCAGGATCAGAAGCTGACGCTGAAACTATAATAGTATAATCCATAGCCCCTCCTTTTTCCAGGGCTGCAACCACTTGCTTTACTGTAGATGCTTTTTGACCAATTGCTACATAAATACAGAATACCGGTTCGCCTCTTTCGTAAAATTCCTTCTGGTTAATGATGGTGTCTATGGCAATTGCAGTTTTCCCCGTCTGCCGGTCACCGATAATCAATTCCCTTTGTCCTCTTCCGATGGGAATCATAGAATCAATTGGTTTAAGACCTGTCTGAAGAGGTTCGCTTACAGGTTCTCTATAAATTACTCCAGGTGCTTTGCGCTCCATAGGCATTTCATACAGTTTTCCTTCAATCGCGCCTTTTCCATCGATAGGATTCCCGAGTGTATCCACTACACGTCCTGTCATACCTTCTCCAACCTTCACAGATGCAATGGTTTTAGTACGCTTTACAGTATCCCCTTCTTTTATTTCCTCAGATTCACCAAAAAGTACGGCACCAACATTGTCCTCTTCAAGGTTTAAAACTAGAGCAGTAGTCCCATTATCAAACTCCAGAAGCTCGCCTGATTGGGCATTTGATAATCCATAAATTCGTGCAACGCCGTCACCGACTTGCAAAACGGTACCAACTTCTTCTAACTCTGCTTCTGTTTTAAAATTAGAAAGTTCCTCTCTCAATATCGCCGAAACTTCATCTGGTCTTATATCAGCCATAATTTATATTAATGCTTTTCTTTTATGTTATATTAAGGACGGCTTTTCAATTCCCGCCGTAGATTATTCAATTTACTTTTCAATGAATCATCAACCTGATTATCTCCAATCCTGAGTACATAACCTCCCAAAAGTGACTCATCAACCTTTGTTTCCAATTCTACTTTTTTACCGGTAGCCCGGGAAATAATATTTTCAAAATCTATCCTGATCTGCGCTGAAATTGTTACTGCGGTAGAAACGTTGGCCCGCACAATTCCTTTATATTCGTGATAAAGGTCCACAAATGCCTTACTGCTTTCAGGTAAAATTTGAGCCCTGTTTTTTCTGCAGATTAAGTTAAAAAATCTCAGTGTTAGTTCATTCAGGTGCTTTTCAAATACTTTATTTAGTACCCTTAACTTATAGTCATACCTGATAATAGGATTCTTCAGCAGTGTAACTAACTTTCCATTTTCCTGCAAAACCTGCTCTACAATGAGCATATCTTTATAAACCCGATCTACATTTTTCATCTCAATAGCCAAATCAAAAATTGATCGGGCATACCTTGAAGCTACTCTAAATTCAGACATCTAGTTAAGCTTTATATCTTTCATATAATTTTTGATCAGCTCTTGTTGAGATTTATCGTCAGAAAGATTTTTCTTTAAAAGTTTTTCACTGATCTGAATAGATAATTCAGCCACCTGGTCTTTAATCTGCCGGATGGCTTCATTTTTTTCATTTTCTATTGACGCCAAGGCTTCATCAATCATTTTATCCCCAATCACTTTAGCGTCATCCTTCGCCTGATCCTTCATCTCATCTGCTATTTTAGCCGCATCTTTGAACATTTTATCCCTTTCCTGTTTTGCCTCGACTAACAGCTTCTCATTATCAGCTTTGAGGTTTGCCATTTCTTCTCTGGCTTTTTCAGCAGCTTTTAATGCTTCGTCAATTGAGTCTTCCCTGGTTTTTAGCGCTCCGAGTATAGGCTTCCAGGCAAATTTCCCAAGTATGAAAAGTACGACAAGAAAAATAAGCGTTTGCCAGAATATTAATCCAAAAGCAGGAGTTATAAGATCCATAATATTATTTATTTAATTCGTAAAAAACCCGGCTTGAGACCTAATGTCAACAAGCCGGATTAAAATCATCCGGGTAATTATGAAGTTGCTATAATTAGACAAACAATTACACCGAAAAGAGCAACACCTTCTATAAGCGCTGCTGAAATGATCATAGCGGTTTGAACTTTTCCACCGGCTTCCGGTTGTCTTGCGATAGATTCCATCGCAGAACCACCAATCTTACCAATACCCAAGCCAGCGCCTAACGCAACTATACCTGCTCCGATACCGGCACCCAGCAATGCCAAACCTTCTGCTGCTAACAATAATACACTTGATAACATAAATGATAAAATTTAGAATTATAATAAAAATCAGGCTGAAGCTTCCTCCAGCTTTTCCTTGTGTTCTTCATGCTCGTGTTCTTCGACCGCGAGGCCAAAGTAAATCGCTGAGAGCAGTGTAAAAACAAATGCTTGTATAAACGCTACCAGCAATTCAACCATATTCATAAACAGACCAAACAATATACTGATCGGTCCCATATATACACTTTCAAATATAAATATTAATGCTATTAAACTCATGATGATGATGTGACCCGCAGTGATGTTAGCAAAAAGTCGAACCATCAGTGAAAATGGCTTTGTTAACATACCAATAAACTCTACTAAAGGCATTAATGGAACAGGAATCTTTAACCACCAGGGCACACCTGGCGTATTGAAAATGTGTTGCCAATAATCTTTGGTACCACTAAAAGTAGTTATCACAAAAGTGAATAATGCCAAAGTCATCGTAACCGCAATATTACCCGTAAGGTTTGCTGCACCCGGCATCAATCCCAGTAGATTGTTAAACCAAATGAAAAAGAAAACACTTAATAAATAAGGCATGAATTTTTTATACTTTTTCTCACCGATATTCGGTCTGGCAATATCATCTCTTATAAATAAAATGATTGGTTCAAATACGGATTGAAGTCCTTTTGGAGCTTTTAATGGATCTTGTTTATATCTTTTTGCTACAGATAAGAATACCCAAAATAGAAGTATGACACTGATAAATAAAGAGGCAACATTTTTAGTAATGGAAATATCATAGAATACCCTTGATTCATCCCTGGTTTCCAAATGACCGCGGTCATCAAAATAGAAACCGTCTTTTTCAATTTTATTGTGATGTTCATCCACAAAATCTGAAGACATGAAAAAGTGCAATCCATGACCTTTTTCATATAGGATTACAGGCAATGGAATGGAGATATGAGTATGCCCTATTGTTGCGAAATGCCATTCGTGGGCATCCTGGACATGATGCATGATAAAATCTGTCTTATTCTCTCCTTCTTCAGAAGCTCCAAATCCCGGCAATACAAGAAAAAATGAAAAAAAGATAATTAATGTGCTGAAAAATAAGCCTTTAGAAACCTGTTGGCAAATGTATTTACTCATCTTCAATACCCTTCTTAAAATGATGGCGCAAGTTAGTCATAATACCATATATTTCAAACCCAAGAAATAACAAATACAGTATTAGAAAATTAATTGAAAAATTAAAGACATGAGTGCGGTCTGCCAAGATAAATATCGCTGCAAAAATGATAGAAATAAAGAGTCTTCCGATCATAACGCTGAAGTAAATAGCAAGAAAATTATCTGAATTTCTCTTTGTAAATTTTTCTATGATATGCAATGAGGCTAAGGTTAGAAGAAAAAAGAACAATAAAACCACCCATATTTGGTGATAGAGATATTGAGGCAGCACGATATTGAATATCAATGTACCAAGTAATACAAAAAATGAAAATTTATATAGACCAAGATGTGGGATTTTACTAAAAAGCTGATTCAATCTTTAGGAAGACTTTTAATTAAAGAATAAAATGAAAGCGATAAAAATGTCAGAATTAAGATAATGGTGAAAATAGGTATTGATAGATCGAGCCATTTATCTATTTTGCTACCCAACCAATACCCTAACAAAATGAGAGCTGCCATTTGAAATGCCAGCCCTGAATATTTCACATATTCATTAATTTGATTTTGACTCTGGCGTCGTTGGTTTTTTTTCTTCGAATGGTTTTGATAGTCCATTAATCCCGATTTTTATTTCTTTTTGCGCAACGCCCATTTTACAACCGCCATTGAAAGTAGAGCCAGATTCAACAATCAGTTTATTAGCAATAATATCCCCGTCAATGATTGACGAAGGTCGAAGGATTAATTGATCGGAAACTTCTACAACGCCTTTTACCTCACCCGATATCTCTGCATTTTGGGCAGCTATATTTCCCTCAACAAATGAAGATTGGCCTAATGCAATTTTAGACTTACTTTTTACGCTTCCAATTACCTTACCCTCTATCCTTATATTGCCGAAGGTTTCTATATTTCCTTCTACAATAGTGCCTTTTCCAATAATGTTGCTTGAGTTACTAGGGTCTTGGGCTGCCATATTTTCTTGCTTATTTTTAAACATTGATCTAATACTATTAAAACGATATAAATTCTTCCGGATCTACAGGATTACCATTGTACCACATTTCAAAATGAAGATGCGGACCACTCGTAAATTCACCAGTGTTACCAATTATGGCAATTACTTGCCCGGAACTCACAAAATTACCAACTTTTTTTAACAATGCCGAATTATGCTTATAAACAGACATGATATTGCCTCGATGTTGGATGATAATCACATTCCCTGATTCTTGTGTCCAATCGGAAAAGATCACAGTTCCTTCAGCAACAGATTTTACAGGTTCATTGCTTTTAGAAACTATATCAATCCCATAATGTTCATCCTTTATATTGAATTCCGTAGTTACCATCCCTTCGATAGGTGAATAGAAATACTGGTCCGCCAGTTCCTGAGAAATGGGATTGCTGACCGTAAGAAAAGTTAATTCAGACGTTTCAAAATCTTTTCTGAATTGAGAATCAATTGCAGGAATTGGATCGATTAATTTGTTTACGGAGCTTTTGTCTTCATTTATAAATATACTGTCATCTCCGATTACTTCACCGATCAGCACTCTTTGAACATTGACGATAAACTGATCTTTAATTCTAATCTGATCTTCAAGCGAGTCCACTTTTTCTACCAGATTCACAAGGTGCCTATCCATGATTATCAGTTCGTGCCTCGGGTCAAACCATTGAGCCATCAGGGTGCTAGAGAGATACAAACTGCCAATCATTATAATGAGCAGCAGTAAAAAAGTGATTAGAATCAACTTGGCATAGGTGAAGCTGATTGTGGTTTTTTCCGCAAAATTTTCCTCATTACGCAAAATGAGTAAATACCTGTTTGTAAGCCAGTTAGAAAGTGTTTTTCGAGACTTCAACTTAAAAATTACGTGTTGTGAAATACAAAAGTATATATTAAAAAGCATTTCAAAATACTTTTATTGTATTAATTGTCATTAATTTTGCGTTTAATTGTTATTTAGGCATTTTATATTGAAGTCGCTTATTTTAAATATACTTACCCTCAGCTCAATAGTGGCATTGTTATTTATCGGAGCATGTGCTTCGCATAAAAAGAACTTTTTCAGTAAAACGTATCACAACACCGCAGCCAGATATAATGCATTTTTTATTGCCAATGAGGATATAGCGGAAGTTGAGAAGGCAGTTGACACAAATCACAAAAACAACTACAATAAAATATTGGGGGTGTTTCATGACATCGATTCTTCAACAATCGATGGGGTAAGAGCACAATTAGATGACGCAATTGTAAAGGCCTCTCTCTCCATACAGCGACATGAAAACAGCAACTGGGTCTATCCCAGCTATTATTTAGTGGGTAAAGCGAGGTATTATGGAGGTGATTTTGTTAATGCCATCGAAACATTCAAGTACATCAATAAACATAGTGAAGAAAAGGATATTCGGCACATGTCTCTCGTAGCACTGATGCGATCTTTCATAGATTACAATGAACATAATAATGCCGTAGCCGTAGCTGATTATCTTAGAAAAGAAAATTTGAGTAAGGAAAATATGCTTGATTTTTTGCTCACAAAAGCCTATTTGTTTCAAATTCGAGAAGACTATGACAATATGGTGAGAAATCTTAGCCAGGCTGTGGAAATAGAACCAAAAAAAACACCTAAGGCCAGGTATTATTTTATTCTCGGCCAGGTTTATCAGCATCTTGGCTTTGAGGGTGAAGCTTATAATAACTACAAAAAATGTTTGAAGAGTAATCCTGAATATGAACTTTCATTCTATGCCAAACTCAATCTTGCTCAGGTTACTAAACTTGATCAAAAAGTGGATCTGAAAAAAATACGAGGATATTTCAATAAGCTACTAAAAGATGACAAAAACAGGGATTTTGTTGACAGGATCTACTATGAGATGGCGAATTTTGAAATTAAACATAATGACCCGGATTTAGCTGTTGAGTATTTGAAATCGTCTGTTGCAGAAAGTGTAAACAATCCACGGCAAAAAGGATATGCTTATCTGAAACTTGGCGAGCTTAATTATGATCTTTATAAAGACTATAAACTTGCCCAGGCATATTATGACAGCACAGTTGCCGTATTTCCACAAGACGAAGAACGTTTTGAAGAAATAAAGGAGAGATCTGAAATTCTCACTGATTTTGTGCAACAACTCCAAACCATTCAACACCAGGATAGCCTTTTGGATTTATCAGAAATGAATAAGGCTGAACTACAACAATTACTTGATGAAGTGGTGGCTGAACAAGAACAGTTAGAAAAACAGAAAAAGAAGGATGCCAGAAAATTGGCCCGGCAGACAACCTCGGCCGGGGGTGGAGCCATGGCCGGAAGATCATTTGCTAATCCTTTCGGGATCGATGAAAACAGTCCTACGGAAGGGGATTCATGGTATTTTTATAATCTTACGGCTGTTTCTACAGGAAGAAGTCAATTTTTAGGTAAATGGGGAAACAGGCCATTGGAAGATAACTGGAGGATATCGCAAAAACAGTCTGTTTCCACATTTACACAGGAAAATGAGGTTAATCCTCAAGATACTACCACTGTTGTCGATACCGAAATTGAAGAAGAACCGGAAGCTGAGGATAGAGCTGCCGCCCTTATGGAAACCATTCCTTTTTCTGATGAAGCTAAAGCTGAATCATGGAAGAAAATTGAAGACGCCTATTTTAAGTTGGGTGGAATATATAATTTTCAGCTCAATGAAAATGAAAATGCAATCCAGACTTTCGAAAAATTATTAGCCAGGTTTCCCGGATCAGAACACGAGCCTGAAACACTATATCTTTTATATCTGATCTATAAACCCTCTGATTTACCAAAATCCGAAAGCTACAAACAAAAGCTGGTAGAAATGTATCCGCAAAGTATTTATGCAAAATTGGCCGTCAATCCAAATTACAGAGAAGAAAGCAATGAAACAGCTCAAAGGTTACAAAGACTCTACAAAATTGCTTACGATTATTATTTACAAGAAGATTTTAGCCAGGCAAAACTGTTGGTGAGCCGTGGACTACAACAATATCCTGACAACGAATTTAGTGATCAGCTAAAGATTCTGGGCATTTTGATTGATGGGAAAATTGAAGGTCAGTATAAGTACCAATATGAATTGCAGGAATTCATTGAAAATAACCCGGATAGCAGGTTTTTGGATTACGCCAACAGCCTGCTCACTGCAAGCAGAGAGTTTAAAACTAAAGAAATGCAAAGAAAGGGAGCGAAATATATTACATACTTCGATCAACCTCATTTTTTCGTACTTGTATATCCCAATCTTGAAGGCTTTTCAGAGATTATTCCTGCATTGATTGAGAATTTCATCAACGAAAAGCTTTCCGGTCAAAACTTAAAAACAGGAAATCTCTCTTTTAATGAGGGATATTCCATCGTGCTCATTAATAAATTTCAAACCATGGAACAAGCCATGAACTTTTATGATGATTTCAATAAGAGTGACATTAAGCTACCTGTGGATGAGAAAATTACATTTGAGAATTTCGTAATTACAGAAGATAATTTTCAGATCTTTTATCAAACGAGGAAAATTGAAGATTACTTAAAGTTTTTTGAAGAAAAATATAAATCAAAGTAATGGCAAATATAAAGTCAAACAATTTGTTTTCTAAAATCATAAAAGGCGTTTGGATTGCCTTTATATCCATGATCATCCTTGTACTTATCGGGATCTTTTCAGTGCGGATTAATTTGTTCAATCTGTTTGGAGAGCTGCCTAGCTACAAATCTATGGAAAATCCGGAGGCGGAGAATGATTTATCATCCATCTTGATTTCTGCTGATGGAGTAGAGCTGGGGAAATATTATCTTACCAACAGAAATCAAGTAACGTTTGACGATATATCCCCTAATCTTGTTGAAGCACTATTGAGCACGGAAGATCTTCGATTTTATGACCATTCCGGGATCGATCCAAAGGGACTTCTACGTGCTTTGGTTGGGAAACTCACTTTTTCATTCCGGGGAGGGGGGAGTACGATCACTATGCAATTGGCTGAGAATATTTTCAGGACCATG